>JASJFX010000113.1:0-5294 GCA_033791845.1 Lysobacterales bacterium
GGTGGTGCCGGTTTTAGGAAAAATGTTTCGCCATCCCTCTTTTTGATGCAAACAACGCCTTCTTTTTTTGCTTCATCCAGGATTGCTGCAAAGGACTGCCGTGCTTCGGTAAAACTGTACTCTCTCATTGCATTACCTCCAGTACATGAACACCAACCTGCTGAGCTACGGACTTCAATCCATTATCCAGGGTCAGCAAAGATGTGCTGGTTTGCTGGGCGCATTGGATAAGGTAGGCATCATAGGCATAAATGTTTTGAGCTTTTGATAGTCCCAGCGTCGCCTTGAGTGGAACATCAACAAATTTGATCGGTATTCCGCTATACACTGTAAGTGCTTGCTGTGCCCGCTTAATATCCAGTTTTTGGCTTTTAAACATCGAGGAAAAAGCGTTTCCAATTTCCCAATGCACCAAGGCAGGAGCGTATAGCGAGCAGTTCGCAGTTAAATCCACGATACTTTGATTTGAAGCTTCATTACCAATCACGGCAATTAATGCTGACGTATCAATTGTGATGTACATATGTACATAATAGTCAATCAAGTGCAATTTGTATAGTGGGTTTTATCCTTTGTTGTTGTCGTCTACTCGGGTTTGTACATTAGTTCTTTTGAGAGCAAAAAAGGTCAGAGCCCTTTTCTTAGCAGGTCGAGGATGAAAGTCGGATAAGCTCTGACCCCTTTTTTTACTCTACCAATCTCTTTTAACTTAGTAGGCCAAACAAGCCCGGTAAAGTGCTTCCACCCCTGTGCTGTCTTCACCAAATTGGCAGCGCCGTATCTGCATACGCTCAAAATACTTACCTGTTTCGCTTAACCCGATTTCATCCGTAGCGAGCCATGCGGGTGTGCGGGCCCCATCTTCGGGGCTTTCATGCCCGCCAAAGCCGAGATTGTTACTCAGGCTGGAATTGACATCACCGGGGTGGCAGGCGTTGACCGTTACACCGTGCTCACGCAGGCGCCGGGCAAACGCAACCGTCAGCATGCGGTCGGCCTGCTTCGACTGGCGGTAGGCAGTATTGTTGTTGTAGGGACGGCTTTTGAATTCCAGGTCATCAAGGTCCATGCCCCCGGCCCAGTAGCTGGCAACGTTGACCACCCTGGCAGGTGAGCCGGAGCGGAGTTGTTCAGCCAAAGCCCGGGTCAGCCAGAAGTAACCCAACACGTTGGTTGCGAATTGCAGCTCAATCCCTTCGGGTGTTTCGTGGCGATGACGTGGCGTTATCGCCGCGTTATTCACCAGCACGTGAACCGGGTTTTGCAGACGCCTGGTGACAGCTTCAATCGATTTCTTGCTGGCTAGATCCACGATCTCATGGCTCACCCGCTGGTTGCCGGAGCGTTGGATAATTTCGCTGACGGCTTTTTCGGCCTTGTGAGGGTTGCGACACAGCAGCTTAACCCGGTAGCCCGGTTGTTGAGCGATTTCCAGGGCGATTGCCTTGCCTATCGCACCGGTTGCACCGGTCACCAGGGCCAGGCGATGGTCTTGATCCTGATTGGTATCTTGCATGTGGTAAACCCGAATTACCGTAGTTGGTCCGTAAACCAGTTATTAACCAATATGCATGACCAGCATAATCATTAACTCAAAGTCACTATTCAGCCGTATAAAACCGTTATGCTGATGCAGTCGCTGATAAGCCCATTTTGTAGCCAGTGACCTGGTTTTGCAAAAAGAGCCGGACAAAAGCGCTCTGTGTAGTGGCCCAGCGAGAATGGACACCCTGCCACACAGGGCTGACCAATGGCATTTTCTGCACCCAAAGGTTTGCGATATGCTTTGTCGCTGTTTAATTCACTGTATGGCGCCAGGCTATGATTCGAAATCTCAATTCCTTTCTGTACCCGGTCGTGATCGTCTTCACGCTGCTGCTTTCCGGCCACGTTCAATCATCCGATTCCCCGGATTACGTCGCCCTTGCCAAGTCCCGCCTCGCGGAAATGGATGAAACCGATACAGGTGAGAACTGGTTTTTTACGGCCACCATTCACACGGATGAAGAAACACTTGTCTCAAAAAACGACCCAAGCAAAAAAGAGGGCGCGCGTCGTGAGTTAATCAGCGTCAATGGCGAGCCACCCACCTCAAAGCGGTTGAAGAAGTTTGAAAAACAGGAGGCCAAGCGCCGTAAAAATCGTGAGAAAGATGACAGCCGGTCTACATTCAGCGAAATGGTCGATTTCTCTACACTTGCGCTGGTGGAAGTCACCAGCGGGCAAGCGTTACTTTCATTCACCCCCGTGCTGGATGGGCTTGAAGAAGAATCGGACAAGTTCAATGGCAGCCTGCGAATGAATGCAGCTACACACCTGATCGAAGAGCTCAGCCTGGCCAACACCGAAAAGCTCTCACCGGCTTTTTCTGTTTCCCTGAACACATTCAACATAAATTTTTCTTTTTTGCCGGTTGATGGTGAAGTGCTATTGAGCCGTATGAAAACCAGCATTGAAGGCAAGGCGGGGTTTCTGAAGAAATTTAAAGAGAGTACGGAAATTACATTTAGTGATTATCGGCGAATGGCTCAAATGCGGGTTCAGGGTGATTAGGCCATTACACCGATGTCTGGTTTGCCTCGACAACCGATCCCGTTAGTCCGCCGGCCCGGTTGGCCGGTGAGACACCCTTAACTTGAATTGGAATCACGGTTGGTTGAATTGGATCAGGATCAAAAACCCTGGACCCTTTTTGTTAGTTCTAATTACCGATGCAAATACTCAATCTGCGGAAAAGGGGCCCCTTTTTTGCGGAGCTATTTGGGCCGGGATATCTGAAACCTGTTGGCCTCCGATATGCCAAAATAGTCTGATGGGCCACCGCCACGCATAACAGGTTCTGCCCTGGTGGTTTGGTAGACACCATCTTCAATGAGAGCCTCAAGGATGTGTACCCCGACGACCTCGCCAAGCACCAACCAGGTCTCACACTTTTCTCCTCGAGCTGACAGAAGCTGAATAATCTGTGTCGTCTTGCACTCCATGACCACCGGGCAGTTTGCCACGTGAGGTACCGCGACGATTGTTGACTCGCATTTATTTAAACCTGCGAGTTCAAATTCGTCGGTGTCACTCGAAACTGTCGCGCTTGTTTGATTCATTGCTTCAACTTGTGAGCGGGTGACCAGATTCCAGCAAAACTCGCCGCTTTCCTGTGCATTGTTGACACTGTCTTTGAATCCGATACTCGAGAAACCAATAATCGGCGGTCGATAATTGAACGCATTGAAAAAACTGTAAGGCGCCAGGTTGACCTGCCCCATGGCGTTTTTTGTTGAAACCCAGCCAATGGGTCGTGGTGCGATAATGGCATTGAACGGATCGTGCGCTAATCCATGCCCGGCTTCGGGCCGATAAAAATAAAGTGGTGTAGACAAGAGGGTTTTTCCTGCGATAAAAGATGAGTGTAGAGTTTAACTGAAAAGTGGTCAGAGCCCTTTGCTACTGTGGGTGGCTCTGCACAGGTAGGAATAGGAGGGTTAGAGTCAGGTGGCAGAGCTCTTTTCTTAGCACGTCAAGGATCAGATAAGGGCTCTGCCCCCTCTTTGTTATATCTGCTCTTGATAGGCTTGTAAAGTGGTCACTAATTCTTCGCCAGATTGGGATAACTTCGGAATCACTTCACTCATAAGCCTGCCCAGGTTGCGTTCGGCGATGACGAGCCCTTCAATATCCGCCTGTAGAACCCGTTCGACAATTCTGCGATCTTCGTCTGCGGTCAGATTGGGGTCTTTGCGGTACTCTGGTTGGCGTGGAATGAGCTTATAGATAGCCGCTGAGTAACCGGTTATTCTGAACTCTACACGGCGGTTCTCCCTGGCGGTTGCGGCGAAATAATCCAGAATTTGCTGTTTCATATCGGGGTTGCTGAGCGTATTGAGTTGTCCGGTATTGGTGATTTCTTCGAAAGTCGCGCTTCTGCCAATCAGGCCTGCACCATAAGCGCGTTGTGCCCCGTTGATCAGGTCACCTAAAAATCCTGAGATACCCTCGTTGGTCATGTCCGGATTTTGAAGCCAGTGATACGCTTTACTCAGCGCATCATTTTTCTCGCCAAGGCTTTTTTGCATATAGCCCCAACGCTCAATATCTTCATTTATATCTTGTACCAGGCGATCGATAAACAGCTTTTCATCCACCATGTCAGACCGGTCGGTGCGCCATTGCTCTACTGCGAAAGCAATGCTGACGCCCAGCACCACAATCACCAACTCTCCCAGCAGGTAGGGAAAATCCAATTTCAAATAACGCCATCGCATACAGATTCAGTCCTTTGTGGAATGTAAAACGCTTGCTGGAATGTGGTTGACCGGGAACATAGCGCTAACCATAAGTGGCAAATACTGATACATGCAACCCTATTGGGCAGATTGGTGGGCTCAGAGTCAAATGCCGGAGTGGTCAATCAAATCCTAAATACTTTTCATTCGAGAGTATGATTGGCACCTTCGAAAATAATGACAAGGGCGTTTTCATGACCGCAGATATTTATGAGCTTGAAGTACAAACGATAAAAGGGGATACGGCCGGACTTGGTAGTTATGAAAATCAGGTGATGTTGATTGTTAACACAGCAAGTAAATGCGGGTTCACGCCACAGTACGAAGGTCTGGAGGCGCTCTATGCGGAGTATAAGGATCAGGGGCTGGTGGTGCTTGGTTTTCCCTGTAATCAGTTTGGCCGACAAGAGCAGGGCAGTGAAAGTGAAATAGAGGCGTTCTGCCAGCTGAACTATGGGGTTTCATTTCCCATGTTTGCTAAAGTTGACGTCAACGGTGATGACGCTGATCCGCTCTTCAAGTACCTGAAAAAAAGTCAAAAAGGAATATTGGGCTCCGAGAAGATCAAATGGAACTTCACCAAGTTTCTTGTCAATCGCGATGGTAAGGTCATCGCCCGGTTTGCACCGACTGTAAAACCAGAAGATTTAACAAAAGACATTGAGTCACTGTTGTAGAGGAAAGATTTTTATTGAAGGGAGGCAATTACCTCCTTTTTTTGCTGGTGCGCAAATCGGCATTGCTTGATCGTTTCGCGAGTTTCAATTCGGTTAAGAACCGTATTGCCTCTCTCTGCCCTTTCTGATTACATCCACAATTTCGGCAGAAGACAAACCCAGGTCAACGCCCTTCACATCCAGCGGGGATTTTTTTGGTGGTGCCGGTTTTAGGAAAAATGTTTCGCCATCCCTCTTTTTGATGCAAACAACGCCTTCTTTTTTTGCTTCATCCAGGATTGCTGCAAAGGACTGCCGTGCTTCGGTAAAACTGTACTCTCTCATTGCATTACCTCCA
>JASJFX010000114.1:0-24812 GCA_033791845.1 Lysobacterales bacterium
CAAGCTTGATTGCAGTCAGTCGCATAGATTGAATCTGTGTTCAGAGATGAGTAAAGTGCCCATCCAATTATTGTTTTCCGGAGTAAAATTATGACGACCCAGCCCAGTCGGGAACTGGAACTGTTTCCTAACCCCCAGCCAACGCGGGATTATACCATTCGAATCGATATTCCGGAGTTTACTTGTTTGTGTCCGAAGACCGGCCAACCGGATTTCGCCACGCTGACACTCGAATATATTCCGGACCGGCAGTGTGTTGAACTCAAGTCCCTCAAACTGTACGTCTGGAGCTTCAGGAATGAAGGTGCCTTTCATGAAGCCGTCACCAATGAGATTCTAGACGACCTCGTCAAAGCCACCTCGCCCAGGTTCATGCGCCTGAGTGCGGTTTTCAATGTACGCGGCGGCATCGGTACAACCGTGGTAGCAGAGCATCGGGCTGAAAACTGGCAAGCGCCCGTTTGCGTGGAATTGCCATAATCCGGTTTATAGCTCATTGCTGGCGATGGCTTCAATTGCCAGGGCGTGAATATCAGTTTTCATCATATCGTCCAGGGCGGCATAAACTGCCCTGTGGCGGGCCAGCATTTTCATTCCATTGAATCGCGGACTGACGATCGAGACGCTGAAATGGCCGAGGCCGCTTTTCGCCCCTTCATGACCGATATGTTTGTGGCTATCGTCTTCCACTTCCAGTGATTCCGGCTCAAAGGCCAATTGAAGCAAGGCACGGATGCGGTCAACCCGTCTGGTGTTCATTTTCGGCCTCTCAAGGCAGTGCCCTGATAAACGGCCTGACATCTGCATAATCATACACACCGGCTTCTACGTAGGGGTCTGTGGCAGCCCAATGCTGTGCATCCGCCAATGAATCAAATTCGGCAATAATAGTCGAACCGCTAAAACCGGCCGGACCGGGGTCGGGGGAGTCTATATTGGGCATGGGGCCCGCAACCAGCAGCCTGCCCTGCTCTATCAGGGCCTGAACCCGCTCAAGGTGAGCAGGCCGTGCGGCCTTGCGTGCCTCGAGACTATTCTCACGATCTGTTGCGTGAATGACATACCACATAAATAATTCCTTAGTAATAACGGGAAGTGTACCTGACTGATTCAATTGCTCAAGCTCAACCATCGAAAATCTGTACTAAATTTGCGAATACATTGAGCAGAATGCCTCGAGACAGGTAAAATAGGCGGGTTATGAGTGAGCGAATCGAAATAAAATCCTTTGGCGCAAAGCCACGCCAACTTGACCACATTGTCGGTGTTCTGGTCCGCGGTGGTTTAATCGCCTACCCCACGGACTCCGGTTATGCATTGGGCTGGCGCTCGAATAATCGCAAGGCCCGTGACCGGGTGATTCGACTACGCGGTCTGGATCGCCATCATCACTTCAGTTACTGCTGCCGCAGTCTTTCCGAAATCGGGAAACTGGTCAGACTACAAAATTCAGACCACCGCTTGATTCGTCAACTGACACCGGGTCCCTACACTTTTATCCTGCCATCAACCAATAATGTGTCGCGCAATGCCCAACTGGATAAAGTACGCACGGTTGGCGTACGTATCCCTGATCACCCGCTGGCGCAGGGTCTGCTGGAGGTTCTGGATGAACCATTGCTGAGTTCGTCGCTGATACTTCCGGACCCGGAAGGCAAAATCCTCGATACCGAAGACCTATATGATGAGATATACGGGCAAATCGACCTGTTTGTGGATGCCGGTTATTGCCCGCTTGAGCCGACAACCCTGATTGACCTGACCAGTGGGCATCCGGAAATCCTGCGCCGCGGACGTGGCGTGATAGACTTCCTCTGAAATGGAACCGGAAAAACATCAAACCACCTTTTCTGCGAACAGGGAAGGCGACCAGGAGGAAATGCCCTTTGCGCTGGTCCAGGGACTTCCAGTTACCGAAGTCCCGCATGACCTGTATATCCCACCGGATGCACTGGAGGTAATCCTCGATGCTTTTGAAGGCCCCCTGGATCTCCTGCTTTACCTGATCCGGCGCCAGAACCTGGATATTCTGGATATACCCATTACCGAGATAACCCGGCAGTACATCGAATACATCGAAATGCTACAGGACATGCAGTTCGAACTGGCTGCCGAATACCTCGTCATGGCCGCGATTCTGGCAGAAATCAAGTCCAGGATGCTATTGCCCCGACCCGCCCTTGATGACGATGAAGAGGGTGACCCCAGGGCAGAGCTTGTTCGGCGTCTGCAAGAGTATGAGCGATTCAAACAGGCGGCTGAGGACCTTGATGAATTACCCAGGGTGGGCCGGGACTTTGCCCTGGCGGAAGCCTATGTCGAGGACAAAACTGTTATTCGCGTACCACCAAAAGTAGAGTTGGGTGAAATCCTGGCCGCACTCAAGGATGTCATGGGGCGGGCCGAGTTATTCAGCAGTCACCAAATCGAGACGGAACCGCTTTCGGTGCGTGAACGAATGTCACGCATCCTCACGGCGCTTCGCGCAAATCCCTACCTGGAATTCCATCACCTTTTCGACCCCGGGGAAGGCAGGATGGGTGTTGTCGTCAGTTTCCTTGCGTTGATGGAATTAACCCGTGAACAACTGGTTGACCTGGTACAAAACGAACCCTTTGGACAAATTTACGTAAAAGCACCCGAATGAATGACCCATATTTCGAACCGAAACATGGCCCGGTGCCGTTGATTCCAGTAGCTGACAAAAATGACTGAACAAAACGATATGACAATCAACTCAATGATCAAGGGCAAGCAGTTACAACAAATACTGGAAGCGGCCCTGCTGGCAGCAGGACAGCCATTGACACCGGCTCAGTTGTCAACCTTATTCAGTGATGAAGAGCGTCCGCCCACGGGTGAGATCAGCAGAGTGCTGGAGCAGCTTGGAAACGATTGCGCCAGACGCGGCGTGGAATTAGTAAAAGTTGCCAGCGGTTATCGTATGCAGGTCAGACAGGAACTCAATGAATGGGTCTCACGTCTCTGGAAAGAACGGCCGCCGCGTTACTCACGCGCCCTGCTCGAGACCATCGCCCTGATTGCCTATCGGCAACCCATTACGCGGGGGGAGATCGAATCAGTGCGGGGTGTGTCGGTGAGTACTAACATTATCCGCACTTTGCAGGAACGGGAATGGATCCGTGTCGTGGGTCATCGGGATGTTCCGGGTAAACCGGCATTGTTTGGTACCACGCACGCTTTTCTTGACTCGTTTGGATTGCAAAACCTGGACGATCTGCCAACGCTTGCCGAGATCAGGGACATGGAGAGTCTCGTGCCTGAACTGCAACTCGAAGTGGCGGTTCATACAGTGGATTCCGATGACACCACCGATGATTTAGACGATGACCCGGACAACAGCCCTGCTGAAGAACCAGGCGATGAAACCGATCAAGCTGAACAAGATGCAGTACCGCAATGAAGCAGGGTAAAGACCAGCCACCCGGCCAGAAAACAACGACTGAAAAATCGGATCGCACAGCGGAACACAAACCCATACGCCTGCAGAAAGTCCTGGCCGCTGCCGGTATGGGCTCCAGGAGGATGCTGGAAAAACAGATCAAGGTTGGCAAGGTTCTGATTAACAATGAACCTGCCATTCTGGGTCAGACCGCCAATGCGGGTGACCACATCAGTTTTGACGGTAAAGAATGGAAAGTGGTGGACACGGCCATAAGCCAACGCAGCCTGGTGTACAACAAACCCACCGGTGAAGTGACCACACGATCAGACCCGCAGGGCCGGCCCACGGTATTTGACTCTTTGCCAAAACTGCAGGGCGCTCGCTGGGTCGCCGTCGGCAGGCTCGACATCAACACCAGCGGCCTGTTGCTGATGACCACCGATGGTGAACTGGCCCACGCCATGATGCACCCGTCAAACCAGGTTGACCGGGAATATGCCTGTCGTATTTTCGGTGAAGTTGACGCAGAAAAACTGGACAACCTGCGAAAAGGGGTGATGCTGGATGACGGTGAGGCCCATTTCAGCGACATCCAGGCAGCTGGAGGAGAGGAAGGTAACCAGTGGTTTCACGTCACCTTGCTTGAAGGCCGTAACCGCGAGGTCAGACGTCTTTGGGCTTCGCAGGATGTGGTCGTCAGCCGCTTGAAACGCGTTCGTTATGGTGCCGTTTTCCTTCCTAAACGTCTGCGCATGGGTGACTGGTCCGAACTGTCGGTCAGGGATCACCAGGTCCTGAGAGAAGATGTTGGACTTGGCCCGACGCCTGTTCAACTTGCCCTGAAGCCCGAAAAAGGTCACCGGGATTCGGACAGGCGTTCGACTTATAAAAAGTCGGTACGAGGGCAAAAATCAACGCGTTATAAAAACGTATAACCCACACCACAGATACTGATACCCAATAATATGGAACTCGATCAATTACAGGACGTTTGTCTTGATTATCTTAAAGAGGTCATGACTGCTGATCCCGCACATGACATTACCCACGTCCAGCGAGTTGTTCAAAACACCATCCAGCTGACAAAAACCGAGAATGGCAACGCAGCTGTAAGTGTACCTGCAGCCTGGTTACATGACTGTGTCTCGGTGGCCAAGGATTCACCCTTGCGTAAACAGGCTTCAAAACTGGCAGCACAGGAAGCCGTTCGCTTCCTCGAGTCAGTCAATTATCCACCCGGCTTGCTGGCGCAGATTTATCATGCCATAGAGGCGCATAGCTTCTCGGCCAACCTGCCTGCTGAAACGCTGGAAGCCCGCATCGTGCAGGACGCCGACCGTTTAGAGGCCGTGGGAGCTATTGGTATTGCACGCTGCTTTTTAACCGGCGGTAGCATGGGCACCCCCCTGTATGAGCCAGGTGATCCATTTGCGGAAGACCGTGAGCTCGATGACCGCAGCTACACGCTGGATCATTTTTACTGCAAATTGCTGGGGCTGGTAGACACCATGAAAACCGAAGCCGGTAAAGCCGAAGCCGTTAAGCGAACCGACTATATCAAGGCATTCCTGAAGCAGCTCGGTTCAGAGATTGGTCACAAGCCGCCGGGTTCGTAACTTTTACAAGGGTGCGTTATTTATAACGTACCGTTAAGATTCAACCGGAGAAACGCGTGGGTAACAAGTTACCCACCCTACGTTTATGCGCAGACCGTTTGTATCCGGCATGTTCAATCCTTGTCATGGCCGTGACTTGCGTTGTAAATCGGGCCACCTGTATCACGATAGTGGGCCAGCACAGAGGCCGCTTGGGGCCTTAAAACGCCACGTTGTACTTCGATACCCCTGTTCCGCAAAGAACTGACCCATTGATCCGGCTTGTCGCCCTCGTCAAAACCGGCTTGTTCCGCATCCTCTTTCCTTGCACCACAGACCAGGCTTTTAATCCCGGACCACGGCAACGCGCCAAAACACATGGCGCAGGGCTCACAACTGGTGACCAGCTGCAGTGGTCCGGAATGAGACAGATTCCACTGCCCCATGGACAACTGCGCCAGGGACAATGCAACCATCTCGGCATGTGCGATAGACAGACCCGCTGTTGTCACGAGGTTAATTCCAACTGATACCAGTTCGCCTGTCTGTTCATGGACTACCACGGCACCAAAAGGGCCACCTGTTTTTTGCTGAACGCTCTCTTTTGAAAGCGCAATGGCGAGTTGCATACGCTGATCTGTTGACATCAAAGGCTGCTGCCAGTCGATAAGGAAAGGTTCAACCCAGGCGGGAAGCTCGAAACTACAGTGACTGCTGATATTCATATGCTAAGGAACCTCTGATCTATTCATGAACTCGTATCTTGCGCCCAAAATGTCCAGCTTCTGCGTTGCAAATCTTCGCAATAGCTGGCTATTACGTGCGATTCGCGCCTTGAATCTGGACATTTTGAATCGCAATCTACTTCGCCCAGAATAAATCAGAGGCTCCCTAAGTCTAGCCGATAATCTCAGCTGGTTTGACGTTGCCTGCAAATTTCATACAGACATATTCCTGTCGCCACAGATACGTTGAGACTCTCCACCTGTCCAGCCATTGGAATTCTGACAAGATAATCACAGATTTCACCGGTCAGGCGACGCAGACCGCTGCCCTCATTGCCCATGACCAATGCCAACGGTCCTGTCAGGTCGGTTGCATACAGGCTGTCAGTGGCTTCGTCACTTGTTCCTGCCAGCCAGATTCCACGTTTTTTCATGGTGCGCAATACTCGCGCCAGGTTGGTGGCCTGGATCACCGTCAGGGTCTCGGCAGCACCGGAGGCTGCCCTGCGCACCACCGGGGTGATACCTGCTGACCGGTCCTTGCAAATCACCACCAGGTTAACACCCGCGGCGTCCGCAGTACGCAAACAGGCACCGAGATTATGCGGATCCTGAATTCCATCAAGCACCAGGATTAGCGGTATGCCTTCAATAGAGTCCAAAATGGCTTCCAAACGTCCTTCAGGAGCCAGGTTACTGCCCTTGAAGCCCGCAATGACACCCTGGTGCCGCTGCTGGCCGGATAACTTGTCCAGTTCCGAAAGCTGCGTCTTGATGACTTTGACGCCCGAACCGTGGGCTCGCGATTCAATCTCAAGCAAGCGCTTGTTGTGACTATCGGAAAGTATGCGCAACCATTCAACATCACCGGCGGCCGTTTTCAGTGCCGAGGTCACGGCGTGAATACCGATCAGCAACTGTTCCTGGGAAGTGTTCATTTACTCAACCAGTTCAAAGTCGATCTTCCGCTCATCCAGGTTGACTGAAACCACCCGCACTTTCACCCTGTCGGAAAGCTGGAAAACCCGGCCGGTGCGTTCGCCCTTCATGCGATGCGCAACCGGATCGAAATGGTAGTAGTCATTTGGCAAACCAGTTACATGAACCAGTCCACTGATTCGGCCGTAATCCAGTTCCACGAACAGTCCAAAAGAGGTCACGCCACTGACCAGGCCCTCAAACTCCTCACCGATCCGGGTTTCCAGATAGGCACACTTGAGACGGTCGACCACATCGCGCTCAGCTTCTTCCGCGCGGCGTGCATTAAATGAACAACGTGCACACAATTCGGACATCATACCGCCACTATAGGGATAATCCGACGTTCCGGAGCGTTGCAGCAAATGGTGAATGGCCCGATGTACCAGCAGGTCGGGGTAGCGCCTGATGGGTGAGGTAAAGTGGGTATAGGCGTCCAGTGCCAGTCCGAAGTGTCCTTCATTCCCGGGCTGGTAGGCAGCAAGACTTTGCGACCGTAACAGAACCGCCATGATCAGGTGCTCATCGGGGCGGCCCTGTGCCTGCAGAACCACCTCTTCAAAGTCTTTTGGTTGCGGATCATCCCGCCAGGGCACACGCATACCCTGCCCCCGCAAAAACTGGCCCAAGGCCTCGAGCTTTCCTTCCGGTGGTGAAGCGTGAACCCTGTAAGGCGCTGGCAGCTTGTTTTTGAGCAGAAAGCGTGCCGCTTCGACGTTTGCAAGAATCATGCACTCTTCGATCAGCTTGTGTGCATCATTTCGTTCCTGCGCAACCAGGCCGGCAACCCCACCGCGCTGATCAAACTGGAAACCATACTCGGTACTTTCAAACCCGATTGCCCCGCGTTTGAGCCGTGCTGCGAGGAGAGTCTTGTAAAGCGCGTGCAGATCATCAAGATTGCTTTTCACATCATCCATGTCGTCATGATGTTTCAACACACCGCTCTCAAAATAGTCGGCGACCTGCTGATAGGTTAAGCGTGCTGACGAGTTCATGACCGCTGCAACAAAGCGGGAGCGTTGAACCGTACCATTATCGGAAACGGTAATTTCACAGGCGAGACAAAGCCTGTCCACCGCGGGCTTAAGTGAGCACAGCCCATTCGACAGAGCCTCCGGCAACATGGGAATGACCCGGCTCGGGAAATAGACCGATGTTGCGCGACGCACGGCTTCATCATCCAAAGGACTACCGGGCTGTACGTAGGATGAGACCTCTGCAATCGCGACGATTAAACGCCATCCATTTGACTGCTTTCGCGCGTACACGGCGTCATCGAAATCACGGGCGTCAGCACCGTCAATGGTCACCAATGGCAGTTGACGCAAATCCTTGCGGCCGGTTTTCATTTCCTCCGGTACTGATTCACCAAATGCCTCGGCAGCCGCCTCAACCCCATCGGGCCATTCAAAGGGCAAACCATGACTGCGAATGGCAATCTCTGTTGCCATGCCCGGCGCACCGGACTGACCCAGTATCTCGGTGATTTTGCCCACTGGTGATTTGCGCCCGGTAGGCTCGGTCACGATAGTTGCCACGACGACCTGACCGGGACGTGCTCCGAGCGTATCATTCAAGGGAATCATCACATCCTGGTTGATACGAGGATCATCCGGAACCACCAGGGCGATGCCATTTTCCTCCACGTAGCGACCAACAATACTGTCATTGGCACGTTCAAGCACTTCCGTGATCTTACCTTCACGACGCCCCTGTCGATCGGTACCTGTGACAGCAGCAAGAACCCTGTCACCATGCAATACCTTGCGCATCTCACGGGAGGAGATGTACAGGTCGGTTCCGCTATCATCCGGGATCAGAAAACCATAGCCATCACGATGTGAACTGATACGGCCCTTGACCAGGTCCATCCGCGCCGGCAAACCAAACGCCCTGCGACGGTTTTGCACCAACTGGCCATCACGAACCATGGCACGCAGACGGCGGCGCAGAATTTCACGGCTATCATCAGACTCTACCTTGAGTGCTCTGACAAGATCCTTACGCTGCATTGGTTGCCCGCGCTTTTCCAGCATTGCAATTATTTCATTGCGTTCCGGGGCAATGGCGTTTATCTCCCTGCTTTCATGCCGGTTTTTTCCACCGGGATTATATTTTGTCACGTTAAATATCTCGTTGCTCAGTTGAAGGTCTCATTGTAACTCGAACGGGCAGGCCGGATTGGCCGGCTTTGATGGACACTCGCTACTTTTTGGCACACCACAAGCCAGCTGATGGGTCAGGTATCACTATCAGGTCAGTTACAAATCGCTGATTATGAACAGCCTAATCTACGGAATTCTATTGACAGTTCGGGGCGAACTCGGTAGAGTTCGCGGCGGTTTGGAAGTTCCCCCTTTACTTCTGAACCACCGGGCTGTGGACCCCCTTTCCACAGCCCAATTGCCGAGGTGGCGGAATTGGTAGACGCGCTGGCTTCAGGTGTCAGTGAGCATTAGCTCGTGGAGGTTCAAGTCCTCTTCTCGGCACCACCTGAACAATAAAAAACCCGCCTGTTGGCGGGTTTTTTATATCAAAGAGATTTACAAATCACCCGAACACGCTTTTTGTCCGAAGCCTGTCCTTCAGTTTATGTAACAGCCAGCACTATCCCATGGGGTGCCGGATGATGATATTTTCCTTACGTTCAGGTCCGGTGGAAACCATGTGTATCGGTGCACCGCACAGTGCCTCCAGGGCGCCCAGATAAGTTTTGGCGTTAGCGGGAAGGTCTTCGAAGCGGGTAATCCCCCGCGTGCTTTCCCGCCAACCCGGAAAGGACTCATATTCCACTTCCAGGTCGCCCCAGTCATCTGCGCTCTGCGGCGGTACATCAAGTAACTCATCGTTGAGACGGTATGCAATACCTACCTTGATGGTTTCAACGCCGTCCAGTACATCCAGCTTGGTGACACAGAAACCGCTGACACCATTGACATGAGCAGCCCTGCGTAAGGCCACTGCGTCCAGCCAACCGCATCGGCGGGGTCGCCCGGTGGTAGCACCGAATTCGGCACCACGCTCGGCGAGTCCGGCACCGATTTCATCAAACAATTCCGTTGGAAACGGACCCGAGCCGACGCGGGTTGTGTATGCCTTGGTGATTCCCAGCACATAGTCGATGGCGCTTGGGCCGACACCGGCACCGGTGCAGACGGCACCAATAGTGGTATTCGACGACGTCACAAATGGGTAGGTACCATGATCAATGTCCAGCAGGCTACCCTGTGCGCCTTCATACAAGATGCGCTTGCCTTCTGTCCTCAAGCGATGCAGTTCGCCACTGACATCCGTCACCAGCTCGGAAAAACATGCACCCAGCTGGAGTGCATCATCCAGTACCCGGTCAAAGGCCATACGCTGCATACCAAAATATTTATCCAGCACAAAATTATGGTAATCCATGGCCTCTTCAAGCTTTTCAGCTAAAAGAGTGGGTTTGTACAAATCTGAAATCCGGATACCACGGCGTGAGACCTTGTCTTCATAGGCAGGACCGATACCACGGCCCGTGGTGCCGATGGCATTATCACCCCTGGCCTTTTCCCGCGCGTGATCGAGTAATTCGTGATAAGGCATGATGACCGGACAGGCGGGAGAGATTCCCAAACGGGAACGAACATCAACACCCTTCGCTTCCAATCCCTCGGTTTCGGCTTTCAAGGCCTCAAGGGAAACGACTACCCCGTTGCCGATCAGGCATTGTGCCCCTTCGTTCAGAATCCCGGAGGGGATCAGGTGCAACACCGTCTTGTGACCATCGATCACCAGTGTATGACCCGCGTTATGCCCTCCCTGGAACCGCACAACGGCATCCACGTCCCTACTCAGCAAATCAACTATCTTGCCCTTACCTTCGTCACCCCACTGGGTACCCAACACAACAATGCTTTTAGTCATTTCAACAGTAATCTTCGTTTTGATGGAATCATGTCAGAACAAATAATAATAACGCACCGGAAAGCATACTGATTATGCCAGCAATCCGAATCCCTTGTGGACCCAATTTGGCCGCATCGGACATCACCTTCATCCAGGTCGATGGAGCAAGCCCGGGCAGCAGGCCTTCAATGATCAACACCAGTGCCAGTGCGGTCAGAAGGTCGCTACCCATGGTGGCTCCTCAACTTGAACGGGTGCTCCACCGTGCCTGCTTCTACTTGCTTCCGTCCTGTCCGAAATAATCGAAAAACTCGGAACCCGGATCAATCACAAGCGTATCCTTGCTTGAGCCAAATGCCACACGATAAGCTTGCAAGCTTCGATAAAACTGGTAAAACTCCTCGTCCTGTCCAAAGGCCTCGGCATAAGTTTTGGTTGCGATCGCGTCACCTTCACCCCGTACCTTCTGCCCTTCACGCTCGGCTTCAGCGAGTAGCACCTGGACCTGCCGGTCTGCATCGGAGCGAATTCTCTCTGCTGCCTCCCTACCCTCGAATCGGTAGAGGTTTGCAGCTTTTTGCCGGTCTGCAGCCATCCGCCGGAAAACGGACTCACGCACATCATCAGGTAACTCAATACTCTTGATTCGAACATCAACAACTTCGATGCCAAACTCCTCTGCTGCCCGGTTGGCCGCTTCGGCAATCGCCTTCATTGTTGTTACACGCTGCTCAGAGACAACCTCAACCAGTGTACGACTGGCGATCTGGTTGCGGATACGGTCACTGACAATGCCATGTAAACGGTTCAGTGCAATGGCTTCATTACCCTGGGTGGAGGTATAGAAACGTGCAACATCCACGATCCGCCACTTCACGAAAGTGTCCACATTGACGAATTTCTGTTCCGAGGTCAGCATCGATTCGGGCTCTGTATCCAGGGTCAAAATCCGGTTATCAAACTTGCGGATGTTATTCACAAACGGCCATTTGAAGTTCAAGCCCGGTTGATAATCCACTTTAACGATACGGCCCAATTGAAAGCGGATGGCATATTCGGTTTCATTCACCGTAAAAACACTGGCGAGACCCAGCCCACCCAGAATTAGCAGCACGATTAACAATACTGGTCTGCTCATCGTCTTGCCTCCCTGGATTTACTACGACTCTTGGCACTGTTTTCCGGGCTGTCTACACCGATAGCACTGGTGCCTTTGAGGGGTGGAATGATGCTTGAAGGATTGACACCGTTGACCGGTTGCCCGAGTGGCAGGTACATGATATTGCCACTCGAATCCACATCAAGGAATACCTTCTGGTTCCTGGCAAAAACCTGCTCCATGGTCTCCAGGTAAAGCCGCTTGCGGGTAATCTCCGGTGCCACCTGGTATTGGACGAGTACCTGTGTAAAGCGACTGGCTTCACCTTCTGCAAGTGCGACGGTAGAAGCTTTGTAACCCGCAGCCTCCTGCTCAATTCGCGCGGCAGTACCACGGGCTTCCGGAATGACACTGTTGGCGTGTACACGGGCTTCCTCGGTGAATCGCTCGCGATCCTCACGTGCCCGGATAACGTCGGAGTAAGCTTCCCTGACCTGCACGGGGACATTAACATCGACGAGGTTAAATTCCGTTACCTGTAAGCCTGCCTTGTAAAAATCCAGGGTTTCCTGCAAAACGCGCTGAGTTTCAATACGAACCTTGGTTCTCGCGTTACCTTCAAGGATTGCATCCAGTGAGTTGGTGCCGACAGACTCCCTGAGCGCACTCTCAGCGGCCTGACGCAACGTCTGTTCAGGCTCACGCACCAGGAAAAGAAAATGCCGTGCGTTATTGATACGGTATTGAACCTTGTAGACAAATTCCACCAGGTTCTCATCTTCAGTCAACATGTGACCCCGGTCCTCAACAACCCGAACATTATTGATATTAACTTTCGTGAGTGTCTCAATTGGCTGCGGCAACGTCAGGTTAAAGCCCGGTTCCAGGGTACGGACGTATTTGCCAAAACGCAGTACGACCCCATTTTCGGCTTCGTCGATCACATGAACCGAACCCCAACCAACCCAAACAACAAGCAATAAAATCACGAGGGAAAGCACACCACCGAAACCGCTGTTTCCGCTATCTCCGCCAGCTTCCGAGCCGGAGCCCTTACCGCCGCCGAACAGGGACTGCAGGCGTCTGCTCACATTTCCAAATATTTCTTCCAGATCGGGCGGCTGTTGTCCGCCTGATTTCCAGGGATCTTTATCTCCCTTGCCAGGTTCTTTCCAGGGCATTAAATTCTCCAGTGCCAGACGCAGTATTGCGTCTTCAATCAAATATAAACAGGTATCTTAAGGCGGGTTACAAATCCGTTGACAAGTTTTCCAATCAGGTATTTTAGGGCGCGCCATGCTGCGCTACAAGTGCTGAAAGCGACAATATGCTATCGCGTACCAGCAGACCTTCGTCACCCGGCATCCGGCCAAGCCTCTCTGCATCCTGCTGCGACAGGCTAATATGCAGCAACCACTGACCATCGTCGCCTACTTTTTCTTCTTCAACGGCACCCAGGTCAAACAATTGTGAACGTAATTTTGCATGCCGGCCTTCGAGACTTATCCAGGTGTTAATTCTTTCACCTTTAAGCCGCAGGGCGATGGTTTCCTTCAACTCATCAAGCCCCGTGCCATCCAGGGCAGAAACATCAATCCGGTCCACCTGGCCATCACCGTTTCGCTGTGTCGATACCGGCCGGTCAACCAGGTCGATCTTGTTGAATAAACGAATAACAGGAATATCACTGGCGTCCACCCCTTTGAGGACCTCTTCAACATCTTGTTCACGTTGCTGATGAAACGGGTCCGATGCATCAATGACGTGTAATAACAGGTCGGCTTCCCTGGTCTCCTGCAAAGTGGCATGAAAGGCAGCCACCAGTTCATGCGGCAGATCGCCGACAAAACCAACGGTATCAACCAGCAATACGTTACCGGTCGGAATATTGGGTAACTGGCTTACCGTCGGGTCCAGGGTCGCAAACTGCATATCCTGTGTGCCCACCATCGAATCTGTCAGATTATTAAACAACGTCGACTTACCCGCGTTGGTATACCCCACCAGGGCAACCGTGAATACATGTGCGCGTTCCCGCTTGCGCCTGCTTTGAGCCCGCTGTTGACGAACCTTGTCGAGTCGTCCCTTGAGATACTTGATACGGTGTCCTATGAGCCGGCGGTCGGTCTCCAACTGGGTCTCACCCGGCCCCCTCAGACCAATTCCACCCTTCTGACGCTCGAGGTGGGTCCAGCCCCTGACCAGCCGGGTTGAGATATGACGCAATTGCGCCAGTTCAACCTGCAATTTACCTTCGTGGGAGCGTGCACGTTGTGCAAAAATATCCAGTATCAGGGTGGTACGATCGAGAACACGGCATTTGCAGCGCTTCTCAATATTACGTTCCTGGATAGCCGACAGGGGCCGGCTGACGACTATCAGGTCAGCACAGGTCGCAGCAACCTGCTCGGCCACTTCATCAACTTTTCCGCTCCCAACAAAAAACCGCGCGTCCGGCCGGCCACGCGGTGCTGTCAATACTGCGGCGATTTCTACACCCGCCGAACGGCACAGTTCCTGAAACTCGTCGAGCTGTTCCGGACCCGTATCCGCAAAAACCGGGTGTAATAAAATGGCGAGATTACCCCGCTCTGCCCTTTCAAACAAACCAGGAGGCCTTTATCTACCCTTCATCCTCATCCTCAAAAACAGTGACGTTCCTCGCTGGAACGACGGTTGAGATGGCGTGTTTGTAGATCATTTGACTGACTGAGTTCTTGAGTAAAACCACAAACTGGTCGAACGATTCGACCTGACCCTGCAACTTGATTCCATTGACCAGGTAGATAGCAACCGGTACTCGCTCACGGCGCAATGCGTTTAAAAAAGGTTCTTGTAAGGATTGACCCTTGGGCATAGCTGTTCCTCCTGATTATTATTAATGTCCGGCTGGTTACGGAACAGATTACATGGGTGCGAAAGTCCTAAGCTTCAAGGAACCCCCCAAGCTCTTCCACAACTTTCTGCATCTCATTCTCTGTCTGCAAATCATACCATATAGATGCACTTTCCTGCCTTAACCAGGTTAGCTGCCGTTTGGCCAGCTGCCTGGTTGCTACAATCGCTTTTTCACGCATCTCATCAAAACCATATTTGCCCTGCAGCCATTGCCACGCCTGGCGGTAACCGACGGCGCGCATGGACGGCAGGCCTGCATGAAGATCAGACCGTGCAAACAGCTTTTTTATTTCATCGATAAAGCCGGCGTCTATCATCAGATCAAAGCGCTGCTCGATACGTTGATGCAGAACACTACGCGGCTCCGGCGAAATAACGATCTTGTGGAGCCGATAGCCCAGCGAATAATCAGGTGTTTTCTCATAAAGCTCAGTCATGCTGCGGCCGCTGATGGTGATGACCTCCAGTGCCCGCTGAAGTCGTTGCGGGTCATTCGGGTGTATACGTGATGCAGCCTGCGGATCTTTTTGCCGGAGAATCTCATGCATTGCGGCCCAGCCGATCTCCGCCGCCTGTTGCTCCAGTTGCCTGCGAACCTCAGGATCGGCGGCAGGCAATTCAGAAAGGCCGTATTCGAGCGCACGGAAATAAAGCATGGTTCCGCCCACCAGTAAGGGTACTTTTCCGGCACGGGTGATTGAGTTCATTTCCTGCAGGGCATCTTCACGGAAGTCCGCCGCCGAGTAACTTTCCGAAGGGTCTCTTATGTCAATCAGGCGATGCGGTGCCAGTTTCAGGGTTTCAGAACTAGGTTTTGCAGTGCCGATATCCATACCCCGGTACACCAGTGCCGAATCGACGCTGATAATTTCAACAGGAAAACACCTGCATAATTCAACTGCCAGACCGGTTTTCCCCGAAGCAGTCGGCCCCATCAGGAAAACGGCCGGGGGTAGCTCTTGTTGCTTCACGATAGCTCCTGAACAGCCTAGTGTACTGCATCGTAATTAATGGCACTTTCAGCGTGACGAGAAGCCGTTAGCTGCAAGACGCGTCTTGCAGGGAATGGCTGGTCCTTTCCAAGAGACGCACCAAGAGTAGGCGCCCTTAGGCGACACCGCAAGATGACGGCTTCTCGCCGCGCCCGAAGGGAGGCCCACAAATGACTCAATACTGCGTTCCAGTCCTTGTTAAGGGAATAACCATTCACTGCGAACTGCGCCTTGTCTTGAGTCATTTGTGGGCCTCTGAAAGTACCATTAATTACGATGCAGTACACTAGCGCCCACGCAGGAACAGGCGATCCAGGTTTTGCATGTCCAATTGTACCCAGGTCGGTCTGCCATGATTACACTGCGCCGCCCTCTCGGTTCTTTCCATGTCGCGCAGCAGGGCGTTCATTTCCGCTATATTGAGCTGGCGATTGGCCCGTACCGAACCATGACACGCCATGGATGAAAGCACTTCCTCCATTTCCGATTCAATTTTCAGGCTCTTGCCATCCGAAACCAGTTCGGACAGCACGTCCTGGAGCAAACGGCTTATGTCGGCCTGCTGCAGCAGGGTTGGCAGTTTACGGATCACCACGGTTTGCGGACCTGAACGGTCGCACCCAATGCCCAGTGAATCGAGACTCCCGGAATGCTCCTCCACCATATCGGCCTCACGTTCACTGACGTGCACTGTTACCGGTACCAGCAGGTTCTGACAACGTATGCCATCCTCGGCCAGTCCGGTCTTGAGCCTTTCATAAGTGATGCGTTCATGTGCCGCATGCATGTCCACCAGTACGAGGCCATGCTGGTTCTGTGCGAGGATGTAGACTCCATGCAGTTGTGCCAATGCAAAACCCAGGGGCGGGATTTCACCACCTTCCTGCACTGAAAAACTTTCATCAACATTTCCACTGCTCCCTCTGCCCCGGTGCGGAGAAGACACCAGCTGGGCATAACTCTGCAATTGCTCCGCCACGTTGATCGGCATCGCCGGTTGTTGCGCAGCCCACTGAACGGTTTGGGCACCGGTTCCGGCATCATAAGCAGGGTCTTGTACGCCGGTGCCGGGTCGCATTGCACCACTGCCGACACCAGCGCTGGCCAGGCTATGGTTGAGGGTGGAAAAAATAAAATTGTGAACCGCTCGTGAATCCCGGAAACGAACTTCGTGTTTCTGGGGGTGGACGTTCACATCCACACCGGTGTAAGGCAATTCGAGGAACAATACAAACGCTGGATGACGACCGTGAAACAGCACGTCCCGAAAGCTTTGCCGGATAGCGTGAGCAACCAGCCGGTCTCGAATAACCCTGCCATTAACAAAAAAGAACTGCCGGTCCGCCTGCGGACGATTATAACGGGGTTCGGCCACCCATCCACGCAAACCAAACGAACCGCGTTGCTCATCAACAGGCAAGGCGTGTTCTACAAACTCCGCACCGACCACCGCTTCCAGCCTGGCCAGCAATTCCTCGTCCGTACATACCGGCAGTAACTGCCGAACCATGCGGTTATTATGCTGTAGCTGAAAACCGACATCCGGACGCGCAAGTGCGTACCGTTTCAGTAACTCGTCCACATGCTTGAACTCGGTCTGGTCAGTACGCATAAATTTCCTGCGTGCAGGAACGTTATAAAACAAGTCACGCAATTCAACCTGTGTGCCGTTTGCACCGGGTGCAGGCACTGCGGCCTCAATCTCACCGTTGGCCGCTTTGACCTGCCATGCATGCTCTGAGCCCTCGACTCGGGATGTAATGGCCATCCTGCTGACCGCGGACATACTGGGTAATGCTTCACCCCTGAAACCCATGGTGGCAACTTCTTCCAGTTCCAGTAATGAATTGATTTTGCTGGTCGCATGACGGGCCAGCGCCAGCGGTAATTCATCAACCGGTATACCGCAGCCGTCATCAGTTACACGTACCAGGCGTTTGCCACCCTGTTCCAGCGCAACCTGAATGGACTGCGCGCCGGCGTCAAGGCTGTTTTCAATCAACTCCTTGACCACGGATGACGGCCGTTCAACCACTTCTCCGGCAGCGATTTGATTGATCAGAAGATCTGGTAACTGATGTATAGGCATGCGCACTCTTTTAGCCGTTTTCTCTGCAAGCTTCAATAGTTAGTTGCAATGGAGTTGCGGTTCCTGCTTGTTGCCTGGCCATTGGGTGGCCGGTTGTTGCCGATAACGCAACCATTCAGGAAGAGGTTCCCGCTTTCGCGGGGAGAAGGTGAGGCCGGCCCCCGGCCGAGAGGCTGGCCTGGGCCCATGACGTTGCGAATACGAAAGCCGGAGTGGTCTTTACCAGTGGCACAGTCATTCCCGCGAAAGCGGGAACCTCCGCGCTCTAATTGAGCATCCATAGAAATTTACTTGGTTTAACTGGTAGGAATAACCAGTTCCCGACCCACGTGGATCACGTCACCGCGTATGTTATTTGCACTGCGAAGACGGGTCAGGCTGACGCTATAGCGGTTCGCGATGCCACCGAGCGTATCACCGCGGGCGACGATATATTTCAGACCATCACGATTTGCAGCAATCCAGGTACCGGGAGGCGGACTGGAGTAAAAATAGTCTTTAATACCGCGCGTAACGGTTCTTGCCATGCGCTGCTGAAACTCTTTCTCGGTCAGGCGTTTCTCTTCGCCGGGGTTACTGATGAAAGCCGTCTCGATCAGTACTGACGGTACATCAGGTGATTTAAGCACCATGAAATTGGCGCGGCCGACATACGGCTTGTGTACGGTTCCGGTGCGTTTCATTGCTCCCAATATGTCACCGGCCACCTTATTACTGGCTTCCCGCGTCGCGCTTTGCGAAAGATCGAGCAAAACCGATGCCAGCATGTCATCTTTATCGTTCAGTGTGACACCACCCACCAGGTCGGAAGCATTCTCGCTGTTGGCTAAAAGACGTGCAAATTCACTGGATGCACCCCGCGCGGATAAGACAAACACCGAACTCCCCCGCACAGTGCGCTTGGTAAATGCATCGGCGTGGATGGATACGAACAAATCGGCGCGCGCCTTGCGGGCTTTCTCATAACGCTCGCGCAACGCAATATAGTAGTCTCCGTCACGGGTTAATACAGCCTTCATGCCAGGCTCGGCATCAATGGCCTTTTTAAGCCGTCTCGCGATCTGCAGAACGACATCTTTTTCGCGTGTCCTTTTCTTGCCGATAGCACCCGGGTCTTCGCCCCCGTGACCTGCGTCGATGGCAATCACCACGTTCCGGTTGGGTTTGCTGATATCCGTGACATGTTTAACCATGGAAGACGCCTGGCGATTTGACCTGGAGTACAGATCAATCACCAGTCGATGACTGTATTGTGCGGTTGGTTCCAGCAGGAAGCTTTTTAATTCAACACTGTCGGTGAGGTCAAAAACCACCCGCAGGGTATTTTTATCCGGCTGACCGTAACGGACACTCGAAATGATACCGGCGTGCTCTTTATCCAGTTCGACAGGGATTTCAATCGATGAACCCTGTAAATCAACCACCACACGGTGCGGATTTTGCAAGGTAAAAAGCTTGTAGGCCGTTTTGCGGTCAAGATCAAGCACAGCGCGGGTTTTGACGGGATCCGCCCAGACACGAAAGCCACTCACTTCGGCAGCGAAAACCTGCAGTGAGCCCAGTAAAAACAGGACTGTAATTAATATGCGTTTATACACTGGCCCCCAAACCTCAAGTTCACACCTCCATGTCGTAAATATAATGATGAATTGCTTTTCGTGAAAAAGCAATAGTTTATGATTAAAAACCGCAAGATATAGAAACTAGCTAAGGAAGGTAATTAGGTATCCGGCAGCGTCAATGCAAATGACTCCACCCGTGGTGTACAGGCTACCCAGTGAAGCTCACGACCCTCACCTGCATAAGAAAATCTAAAAATAAAGTCCGCCTCGGGCAACCATGAACCGCCCTTGTCCGGCCATTCGATGAGCAGGACGGTTTGATCATCCAGCAAGTCTTCAATACCCAGAAATTCAAGCTCACCCGGATCACTGATACGGTACAGGTCCATGTGCAGGACCTGCAATGAATCGAGTTGGTAATGCTCAAGCAATCCGTAGGTCGGACTCTTGACCCTTCCCGCGTAGCCAAGGGCGTGGATCAAGCCCCTGGCGAAGGTTGTTTTACCGGCGCCAAGATCACCCTCCAGCCAGATAACCAGCGGCCGTGGTATTTGACACGCAAATTTATTCGCGAAATGTTCAACATCCTGCTCCGTGGGAAAAGCGATTTCACCCTTTACGGCACCAGGTACCAGTCCGTTCACAGGCCTGCCGCTTCCCAAACACCGGGCAGGGCATCGATGATATCGCCTGCAATCATGCCCATTTCTCCCAGTCCGGTTGCAGCAATGTCTCCAGCCAGCGCATGTGCCAGCGCACCGATACAAGCAGCGTCGAAGCAGGAGAGGCCCTGGGCCAGCAGCGCTGCGATTATGCCCGTTAACACATCACCACTGCCGGCGGTGGCCATTCCCGGGTTGCCCGCAGGGCATAAGGAGTATTCACCCGAAACATCGGCCACGACCGTCCCGCAACCTTTCAAGACCACGCAGGCACCGAAGCGCTTCGCGATCGCCGTTGCTGCATTGACACGATCCTGCTGGATCTCCAGGACCTTACAATTGAGTAAGCGCGCCGCTTCCGCAGGATGTGGCGTGAGTATCCAACGGTCACGATAAACAGGTTCCTTCAGCGACTGTTGTGCCAGCAAATTCAAACCATCCGCATCAACAACCAGTGGTGTTTCTGATTCAACACAGGTTTTTAGCAGCGCCCCGGACCAGTGTGTCGCACCCAGGCCGGGTCCGACAGCCAAAACAAAATCCCGTTCAAGCACGGTGAGCAGTTCAGCCTCTCCACCAATGGCCTTGACCATTAACTCGGGGCGGTCAAGATTGATCATGCCAGCATGCGCCGGATCGGTTGCCAGTGTCACCCTGCCCGCGCCGCTCCGCAGTGCTGCTTCACCACATAAACGGATAGCACCGCTCATACCCTTGATACCACCCACTGCCAGTACATGCCCAAAGCTACCCTTGTGTGAGTTACGCGCTCGCGGTTTCAAAGCATCAGACAGGCTATCCATCGTCAACAATTTACCGGCGCCTTCGGATTGTTCGGTCGCAGCTTCCGCGGGAATTGCCAGACTATCAAAATTGATTAAGCCGCAGTGATCAGGCCCATCGGCCGTATACATACCCCGTTTTCGCCCCACAAAAGTTACCGTGTTTCGGGCCCTGACAGCACAACCCATGACACAACCCGTATCGGCATTCAGTCCCGATGGGATATCGATGGCCAGTTTGGGGCAGGCCAGTTGATTCAGCCAGGCAATGGCACCGCTCAATTCACCACGCACTGCACGATCAATACCCGTGCCAAGCAGGGCATCCAACGCGAGGTCGTACGAATCATTTTCAGGCAAGGGCCAGTTGGCAACTTCACCACCGCACGCCTGCCAGTCCGAGTACGCGATGGCCGCGTCTCCCTTGAGCTGCCGGGGATCGATGAGTGAGCAAACTGTGACGTCGATACCGGCTGCAACGGCCAGCCTCGCCACCACGTAGCCGTCCCCGCCGTTATTGCCGGGGCCACACATAATTAACCAGCGTCCGGCCTCGGGAAAGCCTTCACAAGCAACATCAACTACCGCTCGTCCTGCCCGGCACATCAGCTTATAGCCTGCGATGCCAAGTTTGTGAATCGCAGCAAAATCGATCCCACGAACCTGCTCAGCGGTATACAATTTGTGACTGGTATCAGACATGGCTCCATTATAACGATGAAACGCCCGGTGAACCTCCCTGCAAAACCTAAAAATACCGATGAACGGCAAACGCCTGCAGCCGATATGGCTGATCTGGCCGAACGCATTCGTATTTGGGGCGGGGAACTGGGTTTCCAGCAACTGGGTTTCAGCGATGTCGAACTGGCCGGGCACGAGACCCATCTAAACAACTGGCTCTCGAACGGGTTTCACGGCGAGATGCATTATATGCAGCGCCACGGAACACGTCGCAGCAGGCCGCAGGAACTTGAACCCGGCACGCTGCGGGTTATATCCGCCCGTATGGACTACCTGCCAGAATCCGCTGCGGATATTGAACGCCTGCTCACTCAGCCCACCATGGGTGTGGTGTCCCGCTATGCCCTGGGACGTGATTACCATAAATTGATGCGTAAGCGCCTGCAAAAACTGGCAAAGCAGATTGAGGCGCAAATCGGCCCTTTCGGTTACCGGGTTTTCGTGGATTCCGCACCGGTACTGGAAAAAGCACTGGCCGAAAAAGCCGGACTTGGGTGGATAGGCAAACATTCCAACCTGATTAACCAGCAGGCGGGAAGCTGGTTTTTCCTCGGTGAAATCTATACCGATCTACCCTTGCCGGTTGATCAGCCTGCAACTGAACATTGCGGTGCCTGCGCCCGCTGCATCGATATTTGTCCGACCCGCGCCATTGTTGCCCCGTTTACCGTGGATGCAAGACGGTGCATTTCCTACCTGACCATTGAACTGCGCGGAAGTATTCCTGAAGAATTCCGGCCGCTGATGGGTAATCGCATTTATGGCTGTGACGATTGCCAACTGGTATGTCCCTGGAACCGCTTCGCCCGGCCCACACAGGAACAGGATTTTGAGCCGCGCCAGGGGCTTGATGCCCCCCAATTGATCGAATTATTCCAGTGGAACGAGGAACAATTCCTGCAACGCACCGAAGGCAGCGCGATACGCCGTATCGGTTTTGACTGCTGGTTGCGCAATATCAGCATCGCGTTGGGAAATGCACCAACATCCGGTGCGGTTATCAAAGCGCTTGAAAGCCGCCAGCAACACGAATCCGAAATGGTGCGTGAACACGTTGAGTGGGCGTTGAAAAACCACATCAATAAGCCATAGGCTTATGTATTATATAGTCTTTTAATTTTTTCTATAAACCAGAACCAAAGAGTTTATCAGGGCGGGGGTTACGGCCCAACAGGGGGTGTGATATTCTTGCACGAATCGATTTTTTGACTCCGGATTTAAGGAATTCATTCAATGAAAATGCTTGAAAAACTCAACGCGATGCGCACCCACGGCGGTGCAGTTCAAACCCATGGTCTGGATGATGAGACCGTGCTGAGATTTGCACAAACGGATGAAAGACTCGCCGAGGCCGTGGATGCGGCTTATACCGATTTTCTTGCCTTACTGGAGGAAATGCCGGAACTGATGGCGCTGCCGGAAGATGAACTGGTCGCTGCGGTGCAAGAGGGGTTTATCAATTTTTACCCGGTAGATGCCATCAATCCTTACGTGGCTCTGGGCGGTTCGGGTCCATGGGTCGTATCCTCACGCGGTGCGGTTCTGTATGAATGCGGTGGTTACGGCATGCTCGGCTTTGGCCATGCGCCCGAAATGGCTCTCAATGCAATGAACAAACCACATGTCATGGCAAATGTTATGACCCCGTCCTTCAGCCAAAAACGCCTGATTGACGCGCTGCGCAAGGAGATTGGACACACCCGCGGCAAATGCCCTTTTGAGCGTTTCTTTTGCCTTAACAGCGGCTCGGAAGCGGTCACACTGGCTTCACGTATTTCAGACATTAACGCCCGCAACATGACTGACCCGGGCGGAAAACACGCCAGCAAACCCATTCGTATCCTCAGCCTGAAGAGCTCTTTTCACGGCCGCACCGACCGGCCTGCCCGGTTTTCCGACTCCACGCGTTCGGCCTGTTGCAAATACCTTGCGAGCTTTCGTGATTACGATAACCTGTTAACGGTTGAGCCTAACGATATCAGCCAACTTGAGCAGGTATTTGAGTACGCGGAAAAACACCAGTTGTTCATAGAAGCGTTTTTCATGGAGCCAGTCATGGGTGAAGGCAACCCGGGTCAATCAATAACGCCCGAGTTTTACGCCCGCGCCAGGGAGTTAACCCGGGAACATGGCGCTTTGCTGCTTGTCGACTCTATCCAGGCTGGTCTGCGTGCCCACGGAGTATTGTCCATCTGTGACTACCCCGGTTTTGAACACCTCGATGTGCCGGATATGGAAACCTATTCCAAGGCAATGAATGGCGGTCAGTACCCGCTTTCAGTACTCGCCCTGAGTCCGGCAGCATCACAGCTTTATCGCGCCGGTGTTTATGGCAATACCATGACGACCAACCCCAGGGCCCTGGATATCGCGGTGGCGGTTTTGAATAGCATCACACCTGAATTACGGCAAAATATTCAGGACCGGGGTCGTGAATTGCTTGAGAAGTTGACCGCACTACAAAATGAGCTGGGTGGCAGTATTACCTGCGTGCAGGGCACCGGACTGCTGGCCAGTGCAGAACTGGACCCCGTTCGCTTCAAGAATTTTGGCGCGAACTCGTCCGAGGAATATATACGTAAACACGGGCTCAACGTGATCCACGGCGGGACCAATGCGCTGCGTTATACACCACCGTTCGATATCACCAGTGAGGGAGTAGACCTGATTGTGCAGGCCACCCGCGACGCCATCGTTAAAGGTCCTGTAAAAATAGCCGATACCGCCAGCGAAGCTGCATGAACCGGTCTGGGCACTGTAAAACAGCAGGGTGAGATAAAAGCATGGCGCATATGAAACCCTTACCGCCGGAAACCACCCCCGGGCTTCGGGATGACTTCGAGATTTTCGAAAAAATCCTGGGCTTCGTTCCCAATAGCCTGCTAACCATGCAGCGGCGGCCCAAAATGGTGCAGGGTTTCGGTGAGCTAACCAAGGGTGTGATGGATCCTGAGGGTGCAGTCGACCTGGGCCTGATGCGTCTTATCGCGCATTTCTCAAGCCGTGCTGCCGGTTGCCAGTACTGTGAGGCCCATTCACTGGTCGCAGCTGAAATCCACCACGTTTCCAGGGAAAAGCTGGATGCTATCTGGGAATATCAGACCAGCCCGCTCTACTCCGATGCCGAGCGGGTGGCGCTGGACTTTGCATTGGCTGCGGGTTCGGTTCCAAATGCGGTCGATGCAGAACAGTTCTCACGTATGCGGGAACACTGGTCGGAGGAGCAGATAGTCCAGATACTTGGTGCGGTCTGCCTTTATGGTTTTCTTAACCGGTGGAATGACTCCATGGCCACCGACCTTGAAAACACACCACGTGAGATGGGTGAAGATGTACTCTCCCGCGGCGGCTGGACCGGCGGTAAACACGTTTAAAAAACCGCGGACAGGCAGGAGAGG
>JASJFX010000115.1:0-51043 GCA_033791845.1 Lysobacterales bacterium
TTGAAATCTTCCTGGGAATATCCTTTGTGGGTGTAATAACACACTACGATGTATCAAAAATGCGAAATTTGCGCTTCGAGCAACCAGCAAAGAGATCCGGCAAGGCATGGCGAGGTTCGCACCTGGTGTTTGACTATGGCGCCAACTCGATTGCTTTCGGCTCCAATATGCGAGGTGATGAAGTAGCGGAACTTAGAGGCCAGTTGGAATTCGCGACTGGTGCAAAGATACGCCGCGGTAAAGCGCTTTCAGAGGAAACAGCTAAAAAGTGGGAGCCTGATGTAGAGGATGCGGCGCCTTATTTACCGGTCGCAGCAACAGCTGTCAGCAATACGCCTCTTTCGCTGACATCCCCGACGACGCTGGTTTTGATCATCGCCAACCTGGTTCCGGTCGCCGGAAGTGTATTCCTGGATTGGAACCTGAGCGATGTGATGCTGCTTTACTGGGCTGAAAGTGCTGTGATCGGTTTTTTCAATATCTGTAAGATCATCGTGATCGACCGCCGGGCGGCACTTTTTGCCGGGCCCTTCTTTGCCGCACATTTTGGCGGGTTTATGGCGGTTCACTTCCTGTTCATTTATACAATTTTCATTGAAGGGATGGATGCACAAGGGACAACCGGCGGTGATCTCGCAGAGGTTGCCCTGCTCTTTTCCAGTCTGTGGCCTGCCCTGGCCGCATTATTTCTCAGCCATGCATATTCCTTTTATGCGAATTTCCTTGCCCGCCGGGAGTACCGGGGCAAAACGGTCAATGACCAGATGTCAGAGCCTTACAGCCGCATTATTTTCATGCAGATGGTGTTGATTTTCGGTGGCGGCCTGACCATGGTGCTGGGTAGTCCGATACCCGTATTGCTGATCATGATCGCCTTGAAAATCTTCTTTGATATAAAAGCACACCTCAAACAACATTCAGGCGGCAAGCACAAAAAAAGTACTGCCGCCTGATTGTCATTTCAAAAATACCGGTCTGATTGTTACTCAATATCCTCCAACGCCGCATGGGCGGCTGCCAGCCGGGCGATTGGCACCCGGAACGGTGAACAGGACACATAATCGACACCCAGTTTGTGGCACAGGTGAATGCTCTTGGGATCACCACCATGTTCACCACAGACACCGATTTCCAGATCTTTACGGACGGCACGCCCCTCCTCAGTGGCAATCTTCATCAGGCGACCGACACCATCAGGGTCGATGCTGGCGAATGGATTGTCCTTGAGCAGACCATCCTGAAGGTACTGCACCAGGAAGCCCGACTCGGCATCATCACGTGAGATTCCATAGGGTGTCTGGGTAAGATCATTGGTGCCGAATGAGAAGAACTCGGCAGGTTCAGCAATCTTGCCCGCAGTCAGCGCCGCACGTGGAATCTCAATCATGGTTCCGATCAGGTAAGGTATTTTGGCGCCATTTTCCTCCATCACCCTGATGGCTTTAACCTCAAGGGTCTTGCGCATCAGGTTGAACTCACTTTCATGTGATACCAGCGGTATCATCACTTCAGGCCGCACATCAACACCATCTGCGGCACATCGGCAGGCCGCTTCGAAGATGGCCTGAACCTGCATCGTGTAGAGACCGGGAATAGTGATACCCAGACGTACGCCTCTTGTGCCCAGCATCGGGTTGGATTCTTCAAGGGCAGTAACACGTTGCAATAATGTGCGTTTCTCCTCGATCTCCTCCAGGGTGCGATCCAGGTCCTTGAGGTTGGACAGGTGCTGCATACGCAACTTGAGATCGGTCAGATCCATCATCAGGTCGTGGGCCGAGGGCAGGAACTCATGCAATGGCGGATCCAGCAATCGAATAATCACCGGGTAACCATCCATGGCACGGAACAAGCCTTCAAAATCTGAACGCTGCATGGGCAATAACCTGCTGATGGCTTCGTTACGTTCTGAGAGCGTGCTGGCGACGATCACTTTCTGCATGATCGGCAAACGGTCTTCCTGGAAGAACATGTGCTCCGTGCGGCACAGACCGATACCCTTTGCACCATACTGACGGGCGCGCTTCGCGTCTTCAGGGTAATCTGAATTTGCACGTACGCCAATCTTGCGTATGTCATCGGCCCACGACAGAATCTTGATCAGGTAAGGATCATTAAAATCAGGTATCTGGGTCGGCAGCTTGGAGGCATAGATCATACCCGTGTTGCCATCGATAGAAAGGTAGTCACCCTCCTTGATGACCAGGTCTTCACCCACCAGCATCTCGTGATTGTCCAGGTCGATCTCGATGTCAGTGACACCAACAACAGCGGGTTTACCAAACTGGCGCGCAACCAATGCGGCGTGGCTGGTACGTCCACCCTTACAGGTAACAACACCTTTTGCCGCCAGCATGCCATGCACATCATCAGGCCTGGTTTCCGGTCTGACAAGGATGACGTTTCTGCCATCCTCTTTTGCCCAACGCTCGGCAAGACCCGGATCAAAAGCGATGATACCGACGGCTGCACCCGGTGAAACATTAAGACCTCTTGCAATCGGCTGCACTTTTCTAAGCGCCTCTGCCTGCAGTTGCGGGTGCAGGAAAAAGTCGACCTGTTCTGTTTTTACCCGGGATACGGCCTCTGCGATGGTTATCAGACCTTCAGCAACCATGTCGACCGCAATCCGCACCTCGGCCTGTGCTGTCCGCTTGCCGTCACGTGTCTGCAATAGCCAGAGCTTGCCCTGCTCAATGGTAAATTCCATGTCCTGCATATTGCGGTGGTGTTTTTCCAGCCGGCGTGCAATCTGTTCCAACTCGGCATGCATTTTCGGCATGTCCCTGCCCAATTGCCTGATCGGCAATGTGGTTCTGGTTCCGGCAACAACATCTTCACCCTGCGCATTGATCAGGTAATCACCCTCAAGCGTGGGCGCACCATTGGTTGCATTTCGTGACATGAACACTCCGGTGGCTGAATCGTCACCCAGGTTGCCAAACACCATCGTTTGGATATTGACCGCCGTTCCCAGATCGTGGTCAATTCCCGCGGCGTTGCGATAATCAATCGCCCGCTTTCCATTCCAGGATTTAAACACGGCCTCGGTCGCCTGCTGTAACTGCTCATAGGGATCGGTCGGAAATTCCCGGCCGGTATAACTACGGATAATTTCCCTGAATCTCGCCGTAACGGCCTTCCATGCTTCTGCATTCATGTCGGCATCATTTTCAACCTGGGATTCACGCCGCTGAGCGGTGATCACAGCTTCGAAGACCTCATCGGGGACGCCCATCACAACACCGCCAAACATCTGCACCAAGCGGCGATACAGATCATAGGCAAAACGCGGGCGCCTTGTCAGCTTGGCCATGCTGGCCGCAATCTCGTCGTTCATGCCGATATTGAGGATGGTATCCATCATGCCCGGCATTGAAAATTTGGCACCGGAACGACAGGACACCAGCAAAGGATTCTTCGGATCTCCGAAACTCTTGCCGGTAATTTTCTCAAGCTCGGTTACGGCTAACAAAGCCTGTTCCCACGAACCTTTCGGAAACTTCTCCTTACCTGCGAGATAATCGTTACAGCCCTCGGTTGTCACCGTGAAACCAGGCGGCACCGGGATGCCCAGGCTGGTGGCATCAAAAAGATTGACGCCTTTGCCACCCAGCAATCCGCGCATGGCCTCCCAGTCTCCATCATAGCGGGCCAGTACCTCTTCGACCTCTCCGAACAGGTAAACGTATTTTTGTGGTTTTCTCTTTGAAGTCATGCTTCGTCTCCATGCATTAATCAGTTCAAAATAAAATGTCAAAAATTTGCAGTGGTAGACGATAAACGGAATCCAAATTATGTATGGTGATTTAGGTCAGTTACGATGCATAAATTGGAAAAACTTCCAAAAAACCTGCCTGCACCGCTGCGGGGCTTTGCACAGATAACATGACCTATATCATTGTATTCAAGTCCATTTAATCCATAATCTCACCCCGGTTATAACTATAAACAAACCGAGTATCGAAAATGGGCGACCAGGCCGGTCATTAGCCGGCAAATTCCTTCGGGAATCAGAGATGAGGTTAGACACATGAACGCAGCAGTTATGGAAACGCAACCGGAAACACGCAACAAGGGCAAAGACCCGATGCCGGAGGCGCCAGCACTCAATCCGCAAAAATACTACCGGCTTCCTTGGACGCTAAATGATAATGGTATCTCCTGGCTGGAGGTGACCGATGCCTGCAACCTGACCTGCGAGGGTTGCTATCGTCCTCATATCGACAACCACAAGTCACTCGGGCAAATTGCTGAAGAACTGGCAGTATTCAAGAGCCAACGCAAAAGCGATTGTATGAGCCTGGCAGGCGGTGACCCACTGATGCACCCTGAAATTGTTGAAATCGTCCGCATGGTGCGTGAGGGTGGCTGGAAGCCGATCATCAACACCAATGGACTGGCCCTTGGCAAAAAACTACTAATGAAACTCAAGGAAGCCGGTGCATCGGGATTTACTTTCCATATCGATACCACCCAGATCAGGAAAGACTCGGAGGCTGAGACCGAAGCCGGGCATAATGAGTTACGTACCAAATTCGCCAGAATGGTCGCGGAAGCAGGTGATTTGACCTGCTCGTTTAACCAGACGGTCAGCGTCAACACACTGGACCAGGTCAAGGATACGATGGAGTGGGCACTGCAATACCCCGACATCGTGCATACCGTGGTTTTTATCTTGTTCCGCAGCCCGAGCCTCACCGGTGAGTTCGACTTCTATGCCAACGGTGAAAACGTCACCGAGTACGAAAATTATGAAGAAACCCCCTGGGGTGGCGACAGTCTCGTAGAGGCCCGGCATGTGGTTGCGAAAATCCGCGAGGTCGATCCCGAATTTGAGCCCAGTGCCTATCTTGGCGGCACGGTTGACCCGAATTCAACCAAGTGGCTGATTGGTGCCCGTATGGCCAATCAAAAACGCGGGTTCGGTTACGTCAGCCCGAAATACATGGAATACCTGCAGATGGGTCACCACTTGTTCAAGGGTACCTGGCTGAGTTATTCCACACCAAAGCTACTGCAAAGAGGCAAGTCCACGACCGCACTGTTTTCCCTGGTTGATGGCGGTATGCGGAAAATCGGCAAGGAGTACATCCGCGCCATGGGTCAGGATGACGCATCGATCCGCGACAAGCTGCACATGCAAACTTTCACCATCATTCAGCCGGTAGACCTGATGGCAGATGGCCGTGCAAACATGTGCGACGGCTGCCCGGACATGACCGTTTACAATGGTCAGCTTTACTGGAGCTGCCGACTCGAGGAGATTAAGAGTCACGGCTGCTTCATGCAGGCAGCACCGCGTAAATGTGAAAAACCTCTGCAACCGGAGATCGTCTGATCCGTCAAAGGTTTTAAGTTGCAAGAAGGCGTGTAGTGGGGTTTTAATATCTCCACTGCACCCCTGTATAATGGGTGGATTGAACCAACCGACATTCCCGCCTTCAAAGCATGCTGGAATTGCAGACGGAACCCAGGCATGAAATCGTTATCGAAAACCATTCTTTTACTGTGCAGCATGGCCGCTGTCAGCACGCTTTCCGGTAATACCGGCGGAGAAAGGACGCTCAAGTTTTATCATACCCACACCGGCGACTCCCTGCAGGTCGTCTATTTCAGACAGGGTGAATACGACACCAGTGCTTTTGATCAACTCAAGGTCTTTCTCGCCGACTGGCGCGATGGAAAACAGCACGATTTTGATCCACAATTGATGGATATTCTCTGGCAGTTACAACAGGTCACCGGATCAGTTAATACCTGGGAGGTGATCTCAGCTTACCGGTCACCCGAAACCAACGAGATGCTGCGTAGCAGAAGCTCGGGTGTCGCCAGAAACAGTCAACACGTTTTGGGGACTGCGATTGATGTACGGCTCAGGGGATTGGAGCTTGAAGTGCTGCGTGATAACGCCAGGAGTCTCAAACTGGGCGGGGTGGGTTATTATGCAAAATCGAATTTCGTTCATGTCGATACAGGCAGGGTACGATACTGGTAAGGTCAACCATTCAGGATGCAGGTTTTAATTTCAGTCCGCAGGAAATTTCTATGAACTCAATAAAACAAGCAGCAGGTCTGTTGATCGTTTTCTTAATACTCGCCGGATCAACCGGACTGCAAGCGAGCAACCCATCAAAAACCCAGCAGGACATCGAGCAGTTACTCGGAACCGATGGCCTTACTATCCGTGGTGTCGATATTCTGACGGAGGGTCTTATTCTTGATACCTATGAAGACCATGCGTTCGCACCTTACTGGACCGATGCAGACAAAATCAGGGAATTGACACTACTCATTAACAGTGCTGCAGATCATGGGCTGAAACCTTCGGATTACAACATTGAGGCTCTCAATCAAGTGCTTAAGCTGCGTCAGGAACAGCCTTCCGCTGAGATAGAAGCGGAAGCTGATATCCTGTTGACAGAAAGTCTGTTTCGATATGGTTACCACCGGCGTTTTGGAAAAGTGAAAGCCAACGCGATGGATCCGAACATCAATTTCAGAAGACAGCACTTCCATCAACAAGCTCCTTCCAGGACGTTTGAACAGGCTCTTGAGTCCTCATCGTTGGCCGGCTTTGTCGAAACTGTTGCTCCCACAGGACCCGTCTACAGGCAACTACAGGGCAAAATGAAGTTCTACCGCGGCATCGCCGCCAAGGGCGGATGGCCCACCATACCGGATGGCCCGACACTTCACCCCGGTGACAATGACCCGCGCGTGGCACTTATTAGGGAAAGACTGGCGACAAGCGGTTACATTGCAAGCGACTCTGACGCAGGCTCTTCATCTTACGACGCGGTCCTCAAGGAAGCTGTAAAGGCTTTTCAGATACGCCATCAGCTTGGCGCAGACGGCATCGCCGGCAAACAAACTTTCACTGCGATGAATGTACCTGTTGAACATCGCATCGACCAGATTCGACTCTCCCTCGAACGTCTGCGCTGGGTTAAGGAGGAAGCCATCGATACCATGGTGGTCGTCAACATCGCGGGGTTCAGAGCCGTCTTCTTCAGAGATGGAGCAATCGAATGGGAAACACGTGTAATGGTTGGCAAGAACTATCGGAAAACACCCATTTTCAGAGGTGATATTGCCTACCTGGAATTCAATCCAACCTGGACCATTCCCCCCGGCATTTTACGGAATGACACATTACCTGCTATCAGGAAAGACCCGAACTACCTGGCCTCGAAAAACATCCAGGTAATCGACCAGAATGGCAAAATCATTGATCCATCAAGCGTGGATTGGACAAAGCATCAGAAAAGCGCTCCTTATACATTTCGCCAGACGCCGGGGCCTCATAATTCACTCGGTACCGTCAAGTTCATTTTTCCAAATGAACATTTTGTGTTTCTGCATGACACACCGCATCGTGAGCTTTTCTCACAAGCTGAAAGAAACTTCTCATCCGGTTGCATCCGCGTTGAAAATCCGTTCGATCTCGCTGAACTGGTCTTGAACGACCCCGTGAAATACAACCGGTCAGAATTGGATGCAATTCTGGCATCACGCAAAACCCAAAGGGTCAACCTGAAACCCAAGGTCCCGGTTATCATACTTTATATCACTGCCAGTATTGGAGCAGATGGTGAAGTTCGCTTTTACAAGGATATTTACAATCGCGACCAGAAAGTTCTGGATGCGCTAAATGGCCCGGTGGTGATTCTACTGCCCGACAAGTAGGTGGGTACGGTTCATCCGGGTAGCCGGGTTGGGCATGGTCTGTCACCATCACCATTGTTAAAAAGGAGCCTGCCACCCGGATGACCAGCAAAGGACTAGTGTCATGTCAAGCCTATATTGTGGGGTTCAGAGCTACCCAGATGGCCCAAGACAAGACGCAGTCCGCTGGAAATGGCCTGTCCTTTTCAAGGGCTGCAACGCCGTATTGGGGCACCTGGGCAGCTCCCTTCGGGCGAGCCGTGAAGCGGTCGTTCGCGGTGTCGCCTCAAGGCGCCTACTCTTGGTACGCCTATGGGCAAGGACCAGCCATTGCCGGCGAGACGTGCCTCGCCTCGAGCGCCTACTCTTGGTGCGCCCAACCACTTCAAGACTCGCTGAACCCAACAATATAGGCTTGACATGACACTAGGACTGACCCGACCGGGTACCCGGCACCTGACCGTTATTGCCGCACTACTGGCGATGATCGGACCTTTCAGTATTGATGCTTACCTGCCCTCGTTCCCGGATATTGAAACAGAGTTCGGGATCAGTCGCGCCCTGCTCTCACAAAGTCTCGGGGTATACCTGATGGCTTTTGCCATCTCGACGCTTTTCTGGGGGCCACTGGCAGATCGTTTTGGCCGCCGCCTCGTGATCCTGGTCAGCATGGCCATATATACCCTTGGCTCCATAGGGTGTGCGCTGTCGGGTAGCGCTGAGACTTTCATGCTGTTGCGTATTGTTCAGGGTCTGGCAGCCAGCGGAGGGTTTATCGCGGGTCGCGCCATGATACGTGATGCCCACGATGCCGAGGCGGCGCACCGCGCCATGTCGCAGGTGATGATGCTTTTCGCACTTGCACCGGCACTGGCACCGGTACTGGGTGGTTGGCTCCATGATCATTTTGGCTGGCGCAGCGTCTTCTGGTTTCTCAGCATTTTTGGAAGCCTGCTGTTGCTGATGGGATTCTTCGTCAGCGAGACACTACATAATTATCAGCGTCGTTCGATACATCCAAGGAGCGTCATGCGTGTGTATATCGGTGCGTTGCTACATAAACGCTTTCCTGCCCTGATTCTCTGCCTGTCCCTGTCTTTTGGCGGCCTGTTCCTCTATATCGCTGGCGCACCCACGGTAATCTATAATTTCCTTGGTCTGGGTAGCGAAGATTTTGGCTGGCTATTTATACCGATCGTCAGCGGACTGATACTCGGGGCATCGATATCAAGCCGGTTGGCACACCGCTGGCCCGCACAGAAAACAATTTCGGCCGGACTGCTGGTGATGATGGTTGCCACTGTGCTCAACCTCGCCTCAGTCAACATAGCCACGGCGGGTATTTTCACCGTTGTTGGCCCGCTGGTGCTCTACGTCACCGGACTCTCAGTGATGATGCCGGCGATTACCGTACTGGCGCTGGATTGCCTGCCCACCCACCGGGGAACTGCGGCTTCGATGCAGGGTTTTCTACAATCGATAACCAATGCCGCGGTGGCGAGTATTGCGGTACCATTATTACATTCCACCTGGTTGAATTTCGTCATGGGCCAGCTGGTGTTTTTATTGCTGGCAGCGGGATTGTGGTATCACCTGAGGGAGGGTGAATAAAGATGCAAAAAGAGGTAACACAGGTGCTTTTTGAAGTGGCGACCTTTTCAGGGGCGGATGCAGGCGAACGTTGCCCCGGTAATCTATGACAGATCAATCAAAGCCCGAACCGGCCCTGCACCGGGCCATCAGCAAAACCGGCTATAGTGCCATAACACTCAACGGTGTCATTGGCGCCGGAATCTTTGGTTTGCCGGCGGTAGCTGCGGCGAAAACCGGAGCTTTCAGCCCATGGCTGTTTGTCATCGCCGGTTTACTGATATTCAGCGTGGTGCTGTCCTTTGCCCGCGCCTCCAGCATGTTTCGCCATACCGGTGGCGCAGTGCTTTATGCAAATCATGCCTTCGGCCCGTTCGTCGGCTTCCAGGCTGGCTGGCTGGCATACCTTGGCCGTGTCACTGCCATGGGTGCCAACGCCAACCTGTTGGTAACCTATGCCAGTTGGTTCTGGTCACCGCTCGCGGATGACTTTAGCCGTTCAATGTTGATGTCGATAGTGATCATGGGTCTGACCTGGCTCAATGTCCGCGGGGTCAGACACAGTATCGGGATTATCTATGTTTTCACCATTCTGAAGCTGCTGCCCCTGTCACTGCTGGTACTGTTCGGCCTGGGGCATATCGATCTACAAATGCTCGGAGGAGCCGACCTTCCCGAGTTTGGTCAATTCAGTGAGGCCGTCCTGATAGTGCTGTACGCCTATGTCGGCTTTGAAGGAACCGTTGTAGCTGCTGGAGAAGGCCGTACCCCCCGGCGCGACCTGCCAAGAGCGATGATTAATACCATTCTCGCCACTGGACTGATTTATGTGCTGATACAAATGATTGCCATCTCAAGCTTACCCGGCCTGGCGACCAGTTCGACGGCGCTGGCGGATGTTGCTGTTGTAGTGTTGGGTCCCGCCGGTGCTGCCCTGTTGACACTCGGAGCGGTATTTTCAATCGGCGGAAACCTGCAATCTACGTTTTTGTCGGCACCCAGGATGACCTTTGCACTTGCAGTTGACGGAAGTTTGCCATCCTGGTTTGCAAAAGTGCATCGCAGGTATCAGACACCCCATGTCTCGCTATGGGTTTACGGTGCTTTTTGCCTGGCACTTGCCTTGAGCGGAAGTTTCATATGGCTGGCTGTCATGAGTACGCTCGCCAGGCTATTGACCTATATCGTCTGCATCGCCGCTTTGCCACGCCTGGAAAAGACAATTGAACCAGTTGAGAACCAGTTCCGTTTGCCGGGCGGTTTACTGATCCCTGCTATCGCGATGATTTTGTGTCTTTGGTTAATCACCTATGCGTCCGCCCAGGCGTGGCTGACTTGTCTCTCGTTCATGGGACTTGGCACCGTGCTGTATGTCCTGTCGCGACGGATGTCAGGAAAATCCATGTAACCTGATGTTGAGTGGGTTAATCACACCGCTGAATTGGCTATCTTGGCTGATCCTTCGAATGCTTTTGCCGGTGACAAGAGTGTCTGCGACCTGGTTTTTATTGGTCCTGTCAGCAAATCAGACAACAGCCCGCTTATCTCAACCTGGTTGCTTTCACACTGGTTCTCAAGGTTGCCTGCTGTCATAATTCCAACGCTCATTTCACACCGGAGTTTTCCATGTCCACATTGATCGAACAGGCACATTCAAGGGAGTGGTTTTATTCCTATGAATTGCCTGACGGCAGTTCAACGAGTACCTATCACGATGCAGATATCCACGCGATTCATAATACCCGCTGGCAAATGCTGCAATCCTATCTGGACAGAAACCTGGGAGCCGACCGAAGTGGTTTATCAGCACTGGACCTGGCATCCCACCAGGGCTGGTTCGCCGTCAATATGGCACGCGCCGGTTTCGCGTCTGTCGTGGGTGTTGATGCGCGCCAGTCGCACGTGGATGACAGTACGCTGATCTCAGACATTTACCAGTTGGATCAACTTTCCTTTCAGCAGGGGGATATTCATGAGCAAAACCCCGAACAACTGGGTCAGTTCGACGTGGTATTGATGCTGGGTCTGCTTTATCACCTGGAAAACCCGGTCGGCGCCCTGCGTGTCTGCCGCAGTTTGTGTAAAGATCTCTGCATCATTGAAACCCAGATCATCCCCGGTATGACCGGTTTTGTTGATTACGGCAGTTACCAGTATGTACGACCGCTAAAAGGCAGTTTCGGCATCATAGACGAGATGGATGATACCCATGGGCCTGAAGCCAGTGTCACCGGAATTTGCATGGTACCCAGCCTCGATGCCTTGTTGTGGATTTTGGAGAAAGTCGGGTTTTCCAGGGCTACCGTGCTCGAACCGCCTGCCGATGCCTATGAGCAATTGCGTTACCACAAACGCGTCATGGTCGCAGCGCACGTTTAAAGAACACTACAAATGAAGATTGAAGAAGCGGTAATCAAGGTGACCTGTCCGGAAACCGAGGTCTACCATCGCCTGTTACCACTGGATAACAAACACATACTGGAACTGGGTTGCGGTGCTGCTGAAAAAACACGGGATATTGCCACGTCCGGTGCCAATCGCAAGGTGACCGCCCTGGAAGTTGATACTGTAGCCCATCACAAAAATCTGCAGATCACCGACTTACCCAATGTGAAATTCGGTCTTGCCGGTGCGCAGGATATCCCATTGGATGATGAATCGGTCGACATCGTATTGATGTTCAAATCACTGCATCACGTACCCGCGGAATTAATGGAGGTCTCACTGAGGGAGATCAGAAGGGTGTTGCGGCCGGCGGGCTTTGTCTATATTTCTGAACCGGTTTTTGCAGGAGAATTCAATGAGATATTGCGTATTTTTAATAATGAAAAGAAGGTGCGGGAAGCGGCGTTTAATGCCTTGAAAAAAGCAGTGGACCAGGGGTGGTTTCACCTGGTTGAAGAAACGTTTTTCAATACACCGGGGTTTTACAGGGATTTTTCTGAATTTGAAAACATCGTTATCAACGCCTCGCACAGTCAACACAGTCTCGATACCAGCCTGCTGGAGTTAGTCAGACAAAAATTCGAAAAGCACATGGATGATGATGGTGCAAACTTTTTAACACCGATTCGTGTCGATCTGTTGCAGAAGCAATAAAACAGGCCTTTTCCGGGCCGGCTTTTAAGCCTGTCCGCTTAGCCAGACAGCCTCGACAAACTTGCTCAATCCGGCATCCCGGTATTTTGGCGGCATATTCTTAAGTGCACTCCTCTCACCTGCCCTCTGAAGCCCTGGCCAATACGCTTTCACTTCATCCGGCAATACCGAAAATGGTGGTCCGTCTACTTTTTTCTGGTCGTATTCAAGCGTAATCAGTAGTTGCGTGGCATCTGCTTTCAAAAGTGTTTTTGTGTGCTTCACATAGGCGGGGCGCATCGAAGGTGGCAACGCCACCAATGCGGCCCGGTCGTATAAGGCATCGAACGGTTCATCCGAAAAATGAAAATAGTCCCCGCAGACAATCGTCAATTGATGCTCAACACTCCGAAACCAGGGGAGTCCGCCGTCCGTACCGGTTTCAAAGTGGATGTCCGCCTCGTTAAATAAAGCCCGCACGGCTTTTTCCGAGAGTTCAACACCGGTCACATCGCAGCCTTGTTGTGAAAGCCATAACAGGTCGGGTGACTTGCCGCACAGCGGCACCAGTACACGACTGCCACCTGTAAGCCCGGGCCAGAACTTGCGAAGTGCGCGGTTACCATTGGCTTCATGCCAACCGGTTTGACCGATCTCCCAGCGGGCCAGCCATGCATCAGTCAAGACAATTCATCCCGGTAACAGGCTTGAGCACACTGGATATTAATTCTACTCAGAACTGCTCTGCATCCAGCGCCATCATGCTCTCGCTACCTGACTTGACCGTCGCGAGGTAACTCAATGTTCTTGGCAGCAGGTGCTCGAAATAAAACTGCGCGGTCACCTGCTTGGCATTCAGGAAGGACTCATCCTCGTTGCCGGCCTCCAGCATCTGCGATGCCTTGAGTGCGGATTTACCCATGACCCACCCGCCACAGAGGTATCCCATCAACATCATGAAGTTCACACTGGCACCACCAACCGCATTCCGGTCCTGCGATCCGTTCTCCAGCAGCCATGCCCGGGCCTCTTGACCGGACTGAACCGCCTTTTTCAAGGCATCGCCCATCACCGCGATACTGTCAACTGCGGACATTGCTTGTGCTGTCGCAAGCATCTCATCAAGCAGGTCCTGAAGTGCTTCACCATTGTCACCGAGTGTTTTACGACCGGCCAGGTCAAGACCCTGGATCCCGGTTGTTCCCTCGTAAATGGTCATGATGCGTGCATCACGATAGAACTGGGCACTGCCGGTTTCCTCGATATAGCCCATACCGCCGTGCACCTGTGTACCGAGGTAGGTGAGTTCCTGCGACAACTCGGTCAGCCAGCCCTTCACAATGGGAGTGTACAAGCCAACGCGTAAGGCATGCTTGCGCGCCTGTTCCGGATCCGAAGCGCTATGCTCCCGATCACTCTCAGCCGCAGCGATATAAGCCAGGCCACGCATGGCCTCGGTTGCCGACTTCATCACCATCAGCATGCGCCGTACATCCGGAAACTCAATAATCGGATAACGTGAACCGTCACTTCGTGTTCCCTGCAGACGTTCCTTTGCATACGGAACGGCCTGCTGATAGGAGCGCTCAGCAACACCAAGACCCTGGATACCCACACCCTGGCGGGCTTCGTTCATCATGGTAAACATGGCCATTAAGCCCTGGTTCGGCTGACCCACTATGTAGCCGATCGCACCACCATCATCACCAAAATTCATGGTACAGGTCGGACTACCGTGAATACCCAGCTTGTGTTCAATACCCGTACAAAAAACATCATTGCGTTTACCCGGGCGGCCATTCTCATCCAGCAGGAACTTCGGCACCACGAAAAGCGAGATGCCCCTGACACCGGCGGGCGCATCGGGTAACCGTGCCAACACCAGGTGGATGATATTCTCCGTCATCTGGTGATCACCCCAGGTGATATATATTTTCTGACCGCTGATCAGGAAGTGGTCACCCTCAGGTACTGCCTTGCAGGCCACTGCTGCGAGGTCAGAACCCGCCGCAGGTTCTGTCAGGCACATGGAGCCTGTCCAGTTACCACTGATCATGTCGGGCAAATAGGCTCTTTTCAGCTCCTCTGTGCCGTGTTTTTCAATCGCCTCGACAGCACCTGTAGTCAGCAGGGGGCATAACGATAGTGCTGCACAGGCGGTATACCAGATCTCAGTAGCTGCTGCTCCCAGCACCCGCGGCATGGCTGAACCGCCATACTCCTCGCCTGCAGTCAATGCGGCCCAGCCATTGTCAGCATATTGGCGGTATGCTTCAGCAAAGCCCGGGGTTTCATGCACCCCGTCTTTTTCCAGGGTGGCACCTGACTTATCGCCCACTTCATTCAGCGGCGCAAAAACCTCACTGCCCAGGCGCCCTGCTTCCTCAAGAATGGCGGTCGCCAAATCACTGTTCACCTCTTCAAAGCCGGCATCCAGACACAGCTTGTCAAAATCGAGGATATGGTTGATTAAAAACGAAGCATCTTTGTAGGGGAATTGATAATCGCTCATCAGATACAATCCTTGTGTGTAAATAGTGTGATATAACTTGGTTATATTATGATCATTTTCGGTCTTCGGGGATACCACGAGTGCATGAAAAATTGAGGTTTGACGTAGCAATTGTTGGTGGTGGACTGGCTGGGATAGCTGCCGCCATTGAACTGCTCGACCAGGGGCTTAAGATCGCCATCATCGACCGCGATTCGGAGCGGAATTTTGGCGGCCTGGCGATGAAATCCCTGGGAGGCATGACACTGGTGGATACACCCGTTCAGCGCCTCAATCGAATCCATGACAACCCGGAAATTGCCCTGCGGGACTGGCACTCCTTCGCTCAGTTCTCAGCGGATGATCATTGGCCAAGGCAATGGGCGGAGCTTTATGTCAATCGTAGCGTTGATGATATTTACAACTGGCTCAAACCCAGGGGGATTAAATTTTTCCCAATCCCCCACTGGGTGGAAAGGGGTGAGTTTGGTGATGGTAACTCACTACCCCGCTACCATATTATCTGGGGTACCGGACAGCACCTGATGCTGACACTCATCAATGAGCTTAAAAGTCATGTTAATTCTAGATATATTACTTATCTATTTGATCATAAAGTAGAAATATTGATATTAAATAAGCAGTCCATCTGCGGCCTGCAAGGAACTAACGAAAACACAGGACAGGCATTTGAGGTGGAAGCTGCCATCGTTTTGGTGGCAAGCGGCGGCATCAATGGCGATATAGAACGTGTAAAACAGGAGTGGGACCAATCCTGGGGCACACCCCCGGAACACATACTCAACGGCGCCCACAAATATGCAGACGGCACACTACACGACGCGGTCAAACAAATAGACGGCAAGGTCACCCACTTGCACCAGATGTGGAACTATGCAGCGGGCATTCATCACCCCCAACCCCACATCCCCAGGGAAGGCCTGAGCCTGATACCGCCCAAGTCAGCACTATGGCTGGATGCGACCGGTAAGCGTTTCGGCCCGCTACCGCTGGTAACCGGCTTCGATACGCACAATATATGTAAGCGCATTGCCCAGGATCCGTATGGGTATAGCTGGCAAGTGATGAACTGGAAAATCGCGTTAAAAGAGATCGCCGTTTCGGGTGCTGAAAGCAACACCGCATTTCGCGACCGGCGCATCATACAACTGGCCCGGGATATTTTCCTCGGCAACCGCAAACTGCTTGAATATCTCGTTAATGAGTGTGAAGACGTTGTAACCGGCAACAGCCTGGAGGAACTGGTTGAGAATATGAACAGCCTCAATTCGAGTAGCCAGACCGTTGGCCGGGGCACAGTTGAAATTGAAAATGTCCAACAAGCCGTTCAACACTATGACGCGCAGGTAGATCTCGGCCAGGAGTTCCACAACGATGACCAGTTAAGACGTATCGCCCAGGTCAGACACTGGCGCGGGGATCGTTCAAGAACCTGCAAATTCGAGAAAATACTTGCCCAAAAGTCCATGCCGCTGGTTGCTTTCAGGGAGTTCATCGTCAGTCGCAAGAGCATGGGCGGTATTCAGACCGACCTGGAAAGCCGGGTACTTTCAAATAGCGGGCAAGCCATACCCGGCCTGTACGCCGCCGGGGAAGCGGCCGGTTTCGGCGGCGGTGGTATTAATGGGCTAAAATCCCTCGAGGGTACTTTTATATCCAACTGTATTTTGAATGCCCGCATGGCCGTGCGCTCCATCACCGGCCAGGCATTAACCCCATAACTTAACGGATTTTTACCCACAGAGAACATCATGAAAAAAACAGGCGCATGGCTGGTACGCTTCGCTCTTGAGCAGATAGGCGTCAAGTACACCTTCGGTATTCCCGGTGTTCACACTACCGAAATATATGATGAATTGAATCAATCCGATTTGATCCAGCCTGTACTGGTCACTCACGAAGGCGGCGCGGCTTTTATGGCCGACGCTATCAGCCGGACTTCCGACCACATCGGCACCCTGCTCATTGTCCCGGCAGCCGGAGTCACCCACGCCTCCAGCGGTATTGGCGAAGCATTCCTGGATGGCATTCCGATGCTGGTTATTTCCGGTGGAATACGCACAGACAGCGGTAAAACCTATCAATTACACGAAATGGACCAGCACGCCCTGCTCGCTCCGATCACCAAGAAGACCTATAAAGCTGAAACCCACGAGCAGATCATTCCTGCCATCTACGAGGCTTACCAGCTAGCCACCTGTGGCGAACCCGGTCCTGTTTTTGTAGAAATTCCGGTCAATCTTCAACTGTTTCCGGGTGACGTGTCAGAGACTCCGCCATTTGTCGCCGCGACCCTGGAAAAACAACTCGATCATGAGGCCATTCAGCGTGCCGCACGAACATTGTACGAAGCTGGCTCACCGGGTCTGTTCCTGGGGTGGGGTGCAGTGGATGCAAGTGAGGAAGCCGCGAGCATTGCTGAATTTCTCGGTGCACCGGTCGCGACGACCTTACAAGGCTTGAGCTCGTTTCCTGCCAATCACCCGTTGCATACCGGTATGGGTATCGGCCCGGCGGCGGTGCCTGCCGCCGAGAATGCTTTCAAGAAATGTGATTGCCTGTTGGCAGTGGGAAACCGTTTCGGCGAAATTGCAACGGCCAGTTACGGGGTAAACCCGCCTCAGAGCCTGATCCATATCGATATCAACAAGGATGTATTCAATGCCAACTACCCTGCTTCCATCACCATCGAGGGTGATGCAAAAGCCGTATTGGCAGAATTGTTCAATGCATTGCAGGAACTGGGCGCAGCAAAACCTGACAATATTGGTTTAAAAACCGCCATCAGCAATGACAAGGCTGCCTATTATGATGAGTGGTTCAAGCACGACAGCAAGGACCGGGTTAATCCGGCACGGTTCTTTGTGGAATTGCGCAAACAACTGGATGATGACGCCATTGTTGTCGCCGATGATGGCAATCATACTTTTCTTAGCGCCGAGCTGATGCCGATTCACAGTGCGCGCGGGTTCATTTCTCCTACTGATTTCAACTGTATGGGTTATTGCACTCCGGCAGTCACGGCAGCCAAACTGGTCAACCCGGACAAACAGGTGGTCGGCATCATCGGAGACGGTGCATTCTTAATGACCTGTATGGAAACCCTGACCGCGTCATCACTGGAGCTAGGCGGTATCTACTTTGTGTTTAACGATGGTGAGTTATCTCAAATCTCCCAGGCCCAGGAGATTCCCTACAACCGTAAGACCTGCACCGTATTGCACCCCGTTAAAGTCAAGGGAATCGCCGATGCGACAGGTTGCGAGTTTATTTCGATAGAAAACGACTCTGAATGTGAGGATGGGATTAGCAGGGCCTTTTCGTTCGCTGCACATAACAAACCGGTCATCGTGGATGTGAATATTGATTATTCCAAACGTACCCGTTTCACAAAGGGCATTGTGAAGAGCAACCTGGAGCGTTTTACCGTGGCTAATAAAGCCCGTTTTATCGGGCGTGCGTTACTCAGGCGCGTGCTGTAACTTAGCTCAGCGCCCGGAGTGTTCCGGCATTTGAGTCGGAAACCTTTGTTGGGATACCTGACTCAACATTGAGGCTAGCTTGTCAACGGTATTCCAATTCCTTGCTGTCACCGCGACCCCAAGCGCCTTTTCTACGACAAGCATTACACGCGGCTCAAACCCCTTCATATACAATATCGCTTTTGCGAGGTTCCCGGTTTTCCAGTACCTCAACAGGTGCTGTTCCAGATGAAACTAACAGATGAGAGACGGGTCCTGCAACCCGGTTATTTCAACCGGGTTGCAGGCTGTTGAGTCGCTAATCGGTAGCGGTAGGACATTCAATACCGGGGATCAATATATCCCGCTTGATATCATATTCCAGGTCCGTGAAGAAGCGGTCTTGCATTGCCGCATTCGGCTTCAACGAAATGTGGCCCGCCCCGCAGGAGGTAAACCTGAAGGTTCCTGTCCCCCACGGCACCTCGGTGTTATCGTCCGGATCAAAGGCCGCGCCCCACATCGCACCCGAAGGAATGATCAACGGGATTTCAGCCGTGTCGCTATCGATTGGGCCGGCACCCAATATCCAGACCTGGTCACCCATGCTGTCGTAGGTATAAAAAGAAGCGGAAAAGATAATGTCGCCACTGATATTGAGTGCAACATCGAGGAAGAACCCTTCTCCCCATCGTGCCAGGCCATTCCACCAGCTACCACTGAGGCCCGGATTAATTGTGAAGCCGTCGCCACCGAGTTGTTGTAGCCACAACATCATGTCGGCCACATCGGTAGCACCCGGTGAACCCATCGCCGCACGGGTCATGGTGGTGTCGGGTATACCCCAACGGGCTTTATGGGCAAACTCACTGAATTTACCATCACCATCCAGATAGGCAAGAATACCGCCTTCAGGGGAACCTGCCGGAGAAACACCCGCCGGGTCACCATGGCAATTAAAGCAATTGGTGTTGTAGTAGAACTCGCCCGCCATGGCGTCCGCGGTTTCGACGATTGTATACAGCACCGGATCCTGGCTGGTATCGACCTGGCTGAAATATGCTGCGGGATCGGCATCCGGTGTGTTGAGAAACTCAACAAGGCAATCGACCTGTTGCTGCGTCAAAGCACCGCTTGTAAAGTCAGGGTGCTGGTTGCCCAGTGTATAACCGTTGGAATGTGCGGCCTTGTTGGCAGCGGAATGGCTATCATCCAGTGCTACCCAACTGCCTGCCCCTTCGGTAAACAGGCGTCCCGTTCCGGTGTGCCAGATCATAGCGGCAGTCACTTCCGTATTATTTCTGCCAGCAAGACTGATATTACGACTGGTTTGATCGGTGTCACCTGCGCCGGCATTGGCACGCCCTTCCTGACGTGAGCGTCTTGTATAGCCGCCATCGGTACCCATGTGATCCCAGCCATGACATGCTTTGCAGCGAACGTAGTCCGGGCTTGTCGCCCCGGTCGGCAGGCTACCTGATCCCCCAACCTCTGTCTTTGTCCAGTTGTCATAAGCCAGGGCGCCCTGATCCAGGCAATTTAACTGCACGGGTGCTTGGGTCTGGAAAAGGTTGTTCGCAGACCGTTCCGGTCCATTATCAATGCCGTCATTGGGGGTTACCCGCACATCATATAATTGTTCAGCACTAAGACCGCTCAATGCGCGGCTTGTACTGGTGGTGTTGCCGCCATTGCTCCACGTTGCAGCACCGTTCTGACGGTAATCCACCTGGTAGGTAATGGTATCGCCATCCGCATCGGTGGATGCACCCCAACTAACCGTTGCCGAACTGCTGGTCACCGCAGAAGCTGACAGCGTACCCGGTTGGGTCGGCAGGCTATTGACTTGACAGTCGGAGTCACTGCCATCTATTTGTCCATCACCGTCGTTATCCAGACCGTTGGTACCGAACTGACTTTCCGTGCCATCCGCATCGCAGGCGTTTCTCATCTGAACGCCACTCTTGCCGTAGTTGAACGGATTATTGTGCTCTCCAACGGGAACGGGGTCGCCAGAATGGCAGGAGTTGCAAGTACCCGAGCCAACATTTGACTCATGCATCCGGCGTAAACCGGCTCCGCCGCCGCACTCTACCTGCATACCGCCAGCGTTGACGCAGCTTCCGTTTACATCCTCCTGCCGTCCATGGCATCCCACACAGCTTTTGGACAGGGAACCATCACGTGAAAAGTTTAAATAGACTTCATCCCTTCCACCGGACTTATGACAGGCATCACACTCGTCACCAACAAATCTCTCGTGACCATCCATGAGGCTCTGGTTCCATCTTGCACCATCCGACTTCGACACATAGTTGTTGTCCTCGAAGTCCCCATGACAGTCTTTACAGCCATCGTAGTCGGAATACCCGAATGCGGTCATACTAAAAGCTACAAGAAGCAAAACGCTTAGCGAGGTCGTAAGGGTCGTTTGCCAATGGCGTGGATTCATCTTGGAACTCCTTTTCTTTTGTTACTTGCACATGGTTTTTTATCGCCCTTTAAAAACCCTTGACAGGACTGGCATTCACTTCAAGGTTCTACCGGTGCGGCGCCAAAAATATTATGCTTATAGGATATTGAATTCTACTTCCCTGATTAACAATAAACTTCTTATTAAAAAATGCAATCAAAAGAGCATGATACACGGTATACGAATATTTTCTCATTCTCAACACGGCATCCCGGCGTGATACCCTGATGCTCATGGGCATTTACGATAAATATCTACTGCCAAAGCTCGTACACTTCACCTGCGGGCAGAGCCCCAGTATGCGGCAGCGCGAAAAGGTCGTTCCGCTGGCAAAAGGAAGGGTATTGGAAATTGGTATCGGGTCCGGCCTGAATATCCCATTTTATGATGCCCAAAAGGTTGAGCACCTGTGGGGTCTGGATCCATCTGCGGAAATGTGGTCCATTGCGCAAAAAAATGCTGCCGATCACCACCTGGATGCTGAATTTCTACACTCCGGTGCAGAAGCCATCCCGTTAGATAACAACAGCGCGGACACTGTCCTGATGACCTATACGATGTGTACCATTGGAGAAGCCCACTCGGCCCTGAATGAAATCAGACGAGTGCTGAAACCGGGCGGTAAACTGATATTCTGTGAACATGGCGCAGCACCGGACAAACATATCAGGCGCTGGCAAAACCGTATCAATCCCATCTGGAAAAAACTGGCAGGCGGTTGCAACCTCAACCGGCATGTTCCCACTCTGCTTGAGAAATCCGGTTTTAAATCGACTGACATGCAAACCATGTATCTGCCCGGGTGGAAGCCCGCGACATTTAATTATTGGGGTACCGCGAGGTATTGATTCGAGCTTCCCGGTGGGTAACGGGTTACGCCCCGTACGCCTCAATGCAACCCGCAGGGTGCGTAGTTTTTTTACGCACCATTTGTACCAGCCAATGGAAAGCCATACCCGTAGGGTGCGTTACTTGTAACGCACCGTTGAGATTCAACCTGGAGAAACGCGTGGGTAACGGCCCAGGCCGCCCTCTCGACGGGTACCCCGCAGCCCAGGCTAGCCTCTCGACGGGTTCCCGTCTCACCTTCTCTCACCTTGCAAATTACCCACCCTACGAGCCGTGCAAAACTGACACAATCGCGCCGCACATGGCCTGGGCCATGTGCTCACCCGCGTAATTTAAAGTCAGGTTTATTTTGCGCCGACCATTTCCTCAAGCGCTTCTTTGGTTGCGCCGGGGGCCGCCATCAGCTTGGTAAAACCATGCTTGCCTGTCATGCTCAGGTTAGGGAAATGTAAAGCCATCCGGAAACGCATATGCAAAGCTTCGACATTGTTGCCATCAACCAGAATTTCGTATGGGAAATAAGCGCGCTTCTTACAGCCTTCGAAGTCGACAATACTCATCTGGAACGTTGAGTCAATGTCTTCCTCCTCTTCGTTGGTCATTTTCATACCAACACCAAAAACAGTTTGATCTTTACCCGGAATATCAATGCGGTACACCTGTGTCAATGCGTCACCGGTTTTGGCTAAACCGTTCTCAACTGCGGCAATGGCAGCCTCATGTGAATCAAAGGTGCCTAACTCCAAGTTACCATCAAAATAGGGCATTCCCATCATGTAGTGGTATTTGCCAAGCTTTTTAGCTGTCATTTTTTTGTTGCCTGCACCACAGGAACGAACGTTGCCAAGACTTGCGACCAGTGCATCAAAAACAGGCTGCATATCACCTTCCAGGTGATAGCCATACTGAATATAGACGGGGTTAACAAATGCCACTTCAACGGTATCATCTACCTCGGTAATACTGACCCGCTGAGCGGCACCATATCCGCCCTTGTCTGACATGGCAGCAATGTTCTTCAACTCATCGTTGGTCACCACTACAATGTTGGTTCCCTCGACCGGTGAGTACTGTCCATACACCTCAAAACCGGCGTCCTCAAGTGCACGCCGGGTAGATGTGGTTTTCTCATCCAGCGAGCCCAAACCGCTTGAGGCAACAATAAAGGGTTTGTAAATCGTATCTTCAGCCGCCACCGTCGCGGTAAACAGAACCGCAGTCATTAACAGTGACCAGGAAATCAGGGTCTTCATGGGAAATTCTCCGTGTGATTGACAAGAGCCGCTTAGCACACTGATCCGGGAAAATCCCAGAAACCATGGTATCCAGCGGCGACTTTTAATTATAAAAAAGTAATATACACCTTTTCAAGCACGCCCGTACCTGATTTACATCAAGAGCATACGTGTGAGTCGCTTTCTCTTGCTGAATTGACCAGCGGCCTCAATGCCCGCATACGTTTATGTCAATTAACTGTCCAGCTATGTCAAGCGAACCTGATAGTCATATAGCAAAATCCAGCTTCACACTGTGGGAGTTGGACAATTAAACCTGAATTATCACGCCGCGCCCGTTCTGACCCCGGGCTAAACTGTTATGAACGTAACAGTTCCCTTTTGAAGCAGTTGCTGCCGCTAATCACAGCAATATTTTTTGTGATTGCGCCTTCACCGGACTCACACGACATCACTGAATTAACCGCTAACTTTATCGCACCGGTAAACCAGCCAGGCACCTCCTCTTTCAAGACAGGCGTATAAGCCGGCATTAATTACCGGAGCAATCAGTTTTTAGTCTCGATTTCGTAACAAACATCAACAACTTGTGAGACACTTGGCTCACATATGCCTCAATACAAAAAACCTGTCAGAGTCGATGCCGTTTTGTGGGATTTCGACGGAACGCTGGCCGATTCGGCGGCCAAGAACATTGCCATCACCAAACAGATCCTGACCCAGGTCGCGCCCCGGTTAACGGGCGACGGCTTGCCGCGATCATTGGAAAGCGGGGCGGACTACCACATTGCCAATCACGCTGCCGATCACTGGCGAGATCTTTACCGTGACTTTTTCGGAATGACGAGTGCTGAAATCGAAAGCGCAGGCCCATTGTGGGAAATACACCAAATGCTCGACAAAACCGCCGTAACGCTGTTCGATGGTGTAGCAGAAACCATTAGCCGCTTGTCACATCTTCCCCAGGGTATCTGCTCAGCCAATGCAACTAGCAACATCAGGCAGGTATTGATAGAGCACGGAATCAGTTCCGCTTTCCAGTCGGTTATCGGTTATGAAGACCTACCCCACCATCATCAGAAACCAGCCCCCGATGGCGGACTCAAGTGTCTGCAGGAAATATTTGAAAGTACGCACGGCAAAACCATCATCTATGTGGGTGACCACATTGCTGATGTTCTATTTGCACGCGGTTTGGGTGAACGTTTAGGTGCTTCCTGTACAGTTATTTCCGTTGTAATAACGCACAGCGGCGCAAACCCTGAGCAATGGCGTGAGCAACCGGATAAAGTGATTGAGTACCCTGCGGCTCTTGCCGAGTGGATAATTGACTAAGTTCTGAATGCAGGGCTCTTTGTGGTGACTTGTTGCAGGCCGATGACCAGCCCGATCGATTTCAGATTGGTGATTTCGTGCAGTCGCGCTTACTGCTACAGTTAGCTGTAATCTGTCTGTTTTGTACATTTAAAAAATCAGAAAAACCATGCAACCAATCAACAGAAACTCAAAAACCAAGCTGGCCGCGCTGATAGTCGCACCGCTGATCAGCCTGTCACTTATCCTGTTTGGTGACCTGGCACCTGAAAACCCGGGCATCACCTATACACTGGCCATCGCAATATTGATGGCAATCTGGTGGATAACTGAAGCCATACCACTTGCGGCGACGGCCTTGCTGCCTGTTGTTCTTTTCCCATTGTTCGGTGTTGTGGATGGGAAGACCATTTCATCCATGTACTTCAACCACCTGATTTTCCTTTTCCTGGGTGGGTTTTTAATGGCTTTGGCCATGGAACGCTGGAATCTGCACAGGCGGATCGCAATCAAGGTTTTGATGTTTTTTGGTATCAGTCCCGGGCGAATATTGATGGGATTCATGTTCGCCACTGCTTTTCTTTCCATGTGGATGTCGAACACGGCAACCACCATGATGATGATCCCCATCGCCCTTTCTATCATTTACAAACTGGAAGAAATTGTTGGTAAAAAGGAACTGGGCACCTACTCCATCGGCCTGTTGCTGGGGATTGCCTATGCTGCGTCCATCGGTGGTATTGCAACCCTTGTCGGCACACCGCCCAACCTGTCATTCGCACGGATCGCAAATATCATTTTCCCGGCGATGCCGGAAATATCCTTCGCCGACTGGCTCGTTTTCGCGATCTGGATTTCCGCGCTGGTTTTCATTGCTGCCTGGCTGTTGTTGTTCCTGATGTACAAACCCAAACACCCATGGCACGGTGTTAACCGGGAAGAGTTCAAAAAGGAGTACCAATTACTCGGCAAGGCAAAACCGGAGGAGAAAATTGTATTCGTACTGTTTGTCTGCATGGCTTTGCTTTGGATTTTCAGGGCGGGATTCAATATCGGTTTTGTGAGCATTCCGGGTTGGTCACAGTTATTCGAAAACCCGGAATATTTCAACGACGGAACGGTGGCCATCGCCATTTCAATTATCCTGTTTCTCATTCCTTCAAAATCGAAGCCTAACGAAAGGCTGATGAACTGGAAAACGGCCAACCGTCTGCCATGGCACATCGTGATACTGTTTGGTGGTGGTTTTGCCCTTGCCAGGGGATTTGTCGACTCGGGACTATCGATCTGGTTTGGTGAACAATTATCGGGCCTGGCGGGTACTCACCCCATGGTGCTGACATCGGTCATCGTGGCAATGATGTCATTTTTAACTGAATTGACTTCCAATATCGCCAGTACCGAGATGATACTGCCAATTCTTGCCGGTATGGCTGTCAGCATCCAGATCAACCCGCTGCTGCTAATGATACCGGCGACACTGGCGGCTTCACTTGCCTTCATGCTGCCGGTTGCCACACCACCCAATGCAATTATTTTTGGTACGGGAAAAATCGCAATCAAGGACATGGTTAAAACCGGGTTTTTGCTGAACCTGGTAGGTGTCCTGGTTACCACGCTGGTGACCTATTTCTGGGGGACAATTGTTTTCAATATTGACGTAGCCAGTTTCCCGGATTGGGCAACGACGCTAACCGGCGGTGGATAGCAACTTCCAAATGACGAAATCCGCTGAGACCACACCTTGCTGCTGTAGCTTTGAAGCACAGCATGAACAACATACCCATCCCGCCATGCGGGCCCTGGAAAAGGAAGTGTTGGGTTGTGATTTTGGCGGCACAAGCTGGACCACCCGGTCGCAGGCTGACGGGATACCGTCAGCACTCAAACTTGATTCTGACAGCCACCTGCTCGAAGTAGGCGCAGGAACCGGTTGGCCGGGGATATACCTGGCGGGCCAGGCCGGCTGTGATGTTACCTTGCTTGACGTTCCGGTCAATTCCCTCATCCACGCTCTGCATCGTGCCGTGAATGAAAATGTTGGAGACCGCTGCGATGCAGTCGCTGCCAGTGGTGCTGCGCTTCCTTTTGCCGACGGTGCTTTCGAGGCCATTGGGCATTCTGACGTACTGTGCTGTCTGCCCGAAAAGCTCGCCATGCTGAAAGAATGCAAACGTGTGGCACGGACCGGCGCCAGGATGTTGTTTTACGTCATCGCGCCTGTACCTGGATTATCCGGAGCAGACCTTGATGAAGCCTGCAGCGTGGGCCCACCATTTGTAGATATGCCGGATGACTATGTCAGCCTGCTCACTGAATCCGGCTGGGAACTGATTGAAAAGACCGATTTGACCAGTGAATACCTGTTTTCCCTGCGCAGATTGATCGAGGGCCTGGAGGCCGGTTCAACAAGCCTGGAAAAAGCCCTCGGGCCAGCTGAATTTAAACGGCAGCTGCAGCACCGCTGCGAGCAGGTATCAGCTATCGAGCGTGGTCTTCTTGAGCGGGAAATGTATCTCGTAGAAACGTAGGGTGGGTAATTTATTACCCACGCGTTTCCCCGGTTGAATCCTAACGGCGCGTTACGAATAACGCACCCTCCGTACCCACGCGTTTTCCTCTGGACAGTACTAACGGTGCGTAAAAAAACTACGCACCCTACGGGTTCTGACAAGGCGTCGATGTACACACTGAAACAGAGTCGGCACTGGAGATGAGAAAAACGAGCGCCGCTGCGCCCAGGATGCCACCGATGATCATCCAGGTATCATTATTGTTATTCTTCGGCGCTTCGACCTTGAGGCTTGCCATATCCTCGTAACGGTAAAAATTTTGACTTCCACCCAGGCCGTCTGTGTTGATAACGGTGACACGAAATTTTGCGGTCTGTTTGTCAAAGGTTTTTACCTGCACAAGGCTGCCGTAATCCACACCTCGCGGAGGTGATTTTTTCATGGCACTCTCGACACTCACCGGCTGTAGTGTAGTGCACGCGGCGAGGTTGAAAACCAGCAATGCCAATAGATAATATCTGATAAAAGTCATTCGGTCATAATTCCTGATAGAAAAAGGACAGGATACTCAATTGGCAACTTTAAGTGGTGTAATATTAATATTTGGGAAAAGACTGAAGCGCCATATCGTTGATTATGCCAAGGGTCGATAAGTTTGTTCGTATCCGGAACGGTAAAAAACAGGAAAACATGCATCATGAATAAAGAAATGAGTTTCAGACATCTGTCTTTGCTAACTATCACGCTTTTATTGTTAATTTTGAGCACTGTCTCGGCTGCGGATGATGATAACCCTGTTGCACGCATCCTGGTCACCGGACAAGGAAGTGCTGATCTCTCACCGGACATGGCTGTCCTGACGCTGAGCGTCACACGCCAAGCCGAAACTGCCCGGGCCGCGCTGGATGCCAACTCCCTGGCAATGAAGGAAGTGTTGAGGGCGATGAAAACCGGGGGTATAGAGTCGCGCGATCTTCAGACCTCGGGTTTTTCAATTCAGCCCAATTATATTTACCCACCCCAAAAGTCTTCCGGCGAGCGCGAACCACCGCGAATTGTCGGTTATACGGTGCGTAACAGCCTGACGGTGCGGGTACGGGATATCACTGCCGTTGGCGCTATCCTGGACAAATCGGTCAGCCTCGGAGTAAACGAGGGCGGTAACATCCTGTTCACCAATGACGACCCGTCAGAAGCGATTACACAAGCACGAATCAACGCCGTGAAGGATGCGATGGCAAAGGCCAATACCCTTGCTGATGCAGCAGGTGTAAAAACCGGCAAGCTGTTAGAGATTTCCGAGCAGTCTTTTAACCCGCGCCCGATGCCCAAGGCGAGAGCGGAGATGTCGCTTGCACGCTCTTCTGATGCCGTGCCTGTGGCTGCTGGTGAAAACACCTACAAGGTGACAGTCAATATCTCCTACGCCATAGATCAATAAGCTGGAGCAGAGGACACACTGCGTTGCCGCACGACTGGGTGGTGATTTCAGCCTCTATTCTAATCCGACATCTTTGCGCTTCTGTTGCCGGTCAAGCTGTTGTTGAATCGCCATACTGTAGGCGACGTAATACTTGAGTATATTGGCAACATACTGGACCGTTTCTCTGCCGATATCCCTGGCCGCCATGACTTCAACATTATCAAACCACACATTCGGATCATAACCCTGCTGTGACGCCTTCTCGCGCAATTTGCGAACCCGTGCCGGCCCGGCATTGTAAGCGGCAAACGCAAACAGGGTCTGGTTGAAAGTATCCACTTCAGGGTCCGAAAAATAACGGCCCCGGATAAAATCCAGGTACTTGATACCAGCGTGAATATTGGATTCAGCGGTCGTGATATCCGGTATACCCACGTTTGAATCGGCCGCTGTACTGGGTAACAACTGCATTATGCCAATCGCGCCGGCACCACTTTTGGCATTCTGATCCAGCCTTGACTCCTGGTAACCCTGGGCCGCAACCATCAGGTAATCAACACCGTATTGATTACCATATTTTGAAAATATATCCACGACATCCTGGAACCGTTGGTAATCCCCTGCCGACACGGCGTTCTGAGCCCAGTTAAAATTCTTCAGGTAGCGATTGACCAACATATTCCCTTGCAGCGTTCCCTGCTTATGGGTTTTCACAAACTCGTTGAGTTCTTCTGCCAACTGGGGGGAATCTTTCCGGAACGCCACGCCTAAGCGACCGCCGGAACGAAACACGATGTCCTCACGGGCCTTAAGACCTTCGAATATTCCAGTCCATATACGTGCCTTGTAATCATCGACCACAGCCCATTCCAGCATGCCGGCATTGACCATTTCCAGGACATCCATATCTTCAAGCTGCTCCGGCAAATCTTCGACATCAATCAGCTCCATTCCCTTTTCCTGAAACTGCCGGTTGAGTGTATCCAGGCTGGCGCGATAACTGCTCGATGCCCGCACATAAACCTTACGACCGGCAAGGTCTTCAATCGTGTCGATTTGCGGTGCAGTTGGCCCGGTGACCAACACTTCGGAGAGCTCTTTTGTGGTCGGATCACTGAAATCCACCAACTCGCCACGTTCCGGGGTGATTGTCAGACCCGCCGCCGCGAGATCACCGCGACCGCTGAGTAAAGCCGGTATTAACTGGTCCCTGGCAACGGGGATAAATACCACGTGTATCCGCAAATGCTTCCTGGCCAGTTTCTCATTAACATGATCTTCGAACTGTTTGAACCACTCGTAGGCGATGCCTTTCTCCTGGCCCCCATCGATGTAGTAACGCCCCACGCCATAAACAGTCAGAACGCGAATGATGCGTTCTTTAACCATCGCATCAAGATCGCCCGTCCACGGCTCGACAAACAAGTCGATACCCATCTGGTCTTCGATGTCCTTGATCGACTTTTCCAATCGCTCAGATTCGGAAAGCGGGGGAGGATCCTCTGAAGACTCTGCGCTCAATGACGCCTGGCTGACATCCAGCTGTTGCGGCGTTTCAGCCGCCGGTGATTCCGCCTGTGCGGTCGATGCGTTATCGCAGGCAACCAAAGTGAAAACAAAAAAAACCAGGAACACATTGTTTATCAATCGCATGACTTTGGCCTTTTCAAAGAAAACACCTATCGGATGTTAACTACCACAAAATTAGAAATTTCAACTTCTAATTTACCTTGATTCTGCGTAGTACTGAAGCATTTCCAGTTCCATTTGCAAAGCACTCAACGTTCCAGACCTGCCAGGCCCGCCAGGAACGCAAATTCCTGCGCCGTTTCCTTGTAGCGGCGGTAACGGCCCGAAGCGCCGCCATGACCAGCGTCCATGTTGACATGCATAATCAGTTGATTGTTGTCGGTACGCCGGTCACGCAACCTGGCGACCCACTTGGCCGGCTCAAAGTACTGAACCTGTGAGTCGTGCAGCCCGGTGGTCACCATCATATTCGGGTAATCCTGGGCGCTGACCTGGTCATAGGGTGAATACGACAACATGTACTCATAGGCATCCTTGTTTTTCGGATTACCCCACTCGTTGAACTCACCGGTGGTTAAAGGAATGGACTCATCCAGCATGGTGGTCACCACATCGACAAATGGAACCGCAGCAACCACACCGTGGTATAACTCCGGGGCCATATTCACAATGGCTCCCATCAGGAGACCACCGGCGCTACCGCCCATGGCGTAGGTCCTGGCAGGGTCAATAACAGGTTTTTGCTGCAGGGCCTTCGTTACATCAATAAAGTCTGTGAAGGTATTGATTTTATTCATCATGCGGCCGTCTTCGTACCATACCCGGCCCATTTCCTGACCACCTCGTATATGTGCAATAACGTAGACAAAACCACGGTCGAGCAGGCTGATAATTGAACCACTAAACCGGGGATCCATTGAGTAGCCATATGAGCCATAGGCATAAATCAACGCAGGGGCCGAGCCGTCCAACCTGGTGCCCTTGTGATAGGCCAACGATACCGGCACACGGGCACCATCCCGCGCAGTAATCATCATACGTGTACTGAGGTAGTTGTCACTGGAAAAACCACCCAGTACCCGGTCGGCTTTCAACAACTGGCTCTTGCCTGTGTTCAGGTCGATTTCCCAGGTCTGGTCAGGCGTCACCAGGCTGGAAAAACCATAACGTATGTTATCGGTATCGGTACTGACATTAGTTGTAGGCCACATAACCGATGCTTCTTCGCTGCCGTCAAGATAACGATCCACACTGCCATCGTGTGCCATCACCCGGACCTTTAGCAAACCATCCTGTCGTTCCCCTACCACCAGCCACTTATCAAACGCCTGGATCTCATTCACCATCGCATCTTCACGATGCGGGATCACTTCTTCCCAGCTGGCCTTGTCAGCAGAGCTTTCCAGGTCAACCGTCATCACCCGGAAATTCTTTGCCCGCCAGTTGCTGCGTATAAAAAACTGGCCGTTGGCATGATCAATGTCGTATTCGTGACCTGTCTCACGTGGCAGAAAAGGTTTGAATTCTCCCAGTGGGTCATCAGCAGAGAGTATCCGGACCTCTGAGGTATCCGTACTCCCAAGAACCAACCCGATGAACTCACCTGAACGGCTGCGCCCTACCCCGGTATAAAAGGTGTTATCAGCCTCTTCATAAATCAACACGTCTTCAGAAGCATCGGTACCCAGTTTATGACGCATCAACTGGTAGGGTAACAGCGTTTCCAGGTCTTTATTCACGTAAAAAAGATACTGGCCATCTGCCGCGAAGGCCAGCGAGCTTGATGCATTTTCAATCAACTCAGGCAAAAATTCACCGTTCTGCGTGTCGAGGATTCGAACTTCATTGATACGTCTCCCGGTGAAATCCTCAGCGATGGCAGCGTAACGGTGATCATCACTGACCTCCAATGCCATGAGCCGGTAAAACTCATGCCCTATGGCTCTCTGGTTGCCATTCACCAGTATCTCTTCTTCTGCGTCCATGCTGCCCTTGCGACGCGCATTGATAGCGTATTCACTCTCCGGTTGGTAGCGGGAGTAATACCAGTAACCATCTTTTAGGTAGGGCACACTGGACTCATCAGGATCAAGACGTGCGATGATCTCCTCGTACATGGTTTCCTGCATTGCGGCCACAGGTTCCATCATTTTATCGAAGTAGGCGTTTTCCTCATTGAGATAAGCGAGTACCTCGGGATCTTCACGCGTATCGTCCCGCAACCAGAAATATTCATCGACTCGGGTATGACCATGCAAGGTCATTTCATGGGGGCGTTGTTCGGGCATGGGCTGTTCCATATTGATTGAAATAGAGTGATGAGGTTCCTGAGCATTGTTGAGTGATTCTGCCAGGCCTTCGGGCTCTGATACAGGTTCACACGCGACCAAAAACATCGAACTGATAAGTTAGTAGACGATGGATGTTCATTTTGCGCCTCTTGAAAAGAATGCAATGGATTGTACGCCGGGAAAGCAAGACATTTTAAGTCGTGAATACCAGACAGGCAAAGAAAACCTGAAGCCAAATGAAGCATTGAGCAAACAAACATTCTTAATAAAGCGTAGGGTGGGTAACTCGTTACCCACGCGTTAATGACCACAATTTTGGAAACTCTGACGCTGGCCCCAATATACATCTTATGATTCAGTTTAATTAACAAAAGGCGTACCGGCGTGCTGAGAAAGCTGATTTTTACACTCGGATTGGTGTTGGCCGCAATACTTGTTTACGGGGGCGTCTATTTGTCCTCGGTATTGAATGCCGGCAGTGGTTTTTCAGCCAAGAACATCTGCTCCGGATACTTTCTAAGCGGGATGCCCGGAGAGCAGATTGTTGATGAAGTTCTGATACCCACCGTACCGGTTCTGTCGAAAATCAGCTATGAGATTGATAAGGAAAACCGTTGGGTTGATACGTGGTTTTTCGGTTTTTCCCAACGCCGGGCAGTTTTTTCAGAAGGTACGGGTTGTACGCTGTTGCGTGCAGGTCGTGAACAACTACAAAGAAAGCTGGAATTGGCGGGGTTCAGCCAGCTGGATGAAGCGCTATCCTGGCCACAGGGTTCTGCTCCCGCACCAGTAGGCATCAAACTGGAGCCGCTGCTTGAGCAGGCTTTTGCGGAACCCGATCCATCGAATATGCGCCATACCAAGGCCATTGTGGTAATCCATAAAGGCCGCCTGGTTGCAGAAAAATATGCCCCGGAAGTAGATGCTCTCACACCCCTGCCTGGCTGGTCCATGGCCAAGAGCGTGACCAATTTGTTGATTGGAAGGTTGATCAATGATGGCAAGTTAAGACTGACACAGACAGCACCCATTCCACGCTGGTACGAAGAGACCGGTGACCCGCGCGGGTATATCACGATCGACCAGTTACTACGTATGAGCAGCGGACTGGAGTTTGATGAAACCTACAGTCTTTACAGCGACGTCACCCGCATGCTGTCCGTGGAAGCAGATGCCGCCGGATTCGCCGCTTCCAAACCGCTGGTGGCAGATCCCGGTAGCGTCTGGGCCTATTCTTCCGGAACCAGCAATATACTCTCAGGTATTATCCGGCTGACGGTGGGCGGATATATGCAGGATTACTACGACTTCGCCCAGGAGCAACTTTTTCTACCGCTTGGCATTCACACGGCATCACTTGAAACCGATGATCACGGCACCTACGTTGGCTCCTCCTTTATGTACGCGAGCGCAAGGGATTGGGCCAGGCTGGGACAGTTCTGTTTACAGGGTGGCTGGTGGCAGGGTGAACGACTGCTGCCTGAGGGATGGATAACTTACAGCACCACTCCAACACCCAATAACCCACGAAATAACTACGGCGCGCATTTTTGGTTGAACGCTGATCCAAAGGGAGGTAAGCAGCAGAGAACCTGGCCGGACCTGCCTGCGGACGCCTATTCCATGAACGGCTTCCAGGGCCAACGTGTCATCATCATTCCGTCAAAGGACATGGTCGTCGTACGCTTGGGTTTTAGCAGCAATTCGAACCGTGGTATCGAGCCGCTGGTTGCCGGGTTGATTGATGTTTTAGCACCTGATAGAGCAGTAGCCAGCATACCTTGACCTACCCCTGATCATGGCACTGGACAGCTGCGACTGGTGAAAAATGGGGATAATCACAACCAGGGATCATAGGTCCTGGCTGTGTCTTTCAAGCTCAGGCGGTTTTGCGTTGACGCTGCTCGATAACCGGCCGTTGCTGACCGGAGCTCCGCTGACGTTCAAGATAGTCATGGCGAGACTGGAACCTGGACAACTTGCCCGAGGTCGTGCGTGGCAGTGATCCCGACCTGACCAGGTCAATGATTACATTGACGCCAAAATGCATGTGTATCAGTTCGGATATCTGTTGCTTCAGTTGCTTACGCTGTTCGGGGTTCCTGAGCCGTGTTTCCACGACCATGACCGTCACCTCTTCCCTGCCAAAGCCAAGGACAGAAAACGCGGCGACCCCGCCGAGACGAACGCCCTCTATACGTTGGGTGACAACTTCCATATCAACCGGCCAGATGTTACGGCCCTTGATAATGATCACATCCTTGCTGCGAGCCGTAATGTAAATATGTCCGTCAACCTGGTAACCGATATCGCCGGTATCCAGCCAGCCATCCTCGCTGAGAACTGCTTGCGTGGACTCCTTATCCTGGAAATAGCCACTCATGACACTGGGGCCTCTCAGGTAAATTTCACCACACTGACGTGCTCCGACCTCTTTATTCTGGTCATCACGAATAGAGAACTCGAAGCCGGGCAGCAGAACACCGCAATCGGCATAGCTTGCCATATTGCCAACCGAGGGATCTACCGGCTCCGCCCTGCCCGTGGTGGTCATAATGTCCTGGTCGACATAATCAACACTCAAGCCCAGGTCCAGGGGTGCGAAACTGACCGCCAGAACACACTCTGCCATACCGTAACAGGCGACAAATGCCTTTTGATCAAATCCGCAAGGTGCCAGTGCATCTGCAAAGTCCTGCAATGGCAACGGGTTGATCTGCTCCGCACCGACACAGGCTGCACGCCAGCTTTTAAGATCGTAGCGCGAATAATCGCCTGGCCGTAAACGACGCGCGCACAATGCGTAACCAAAAGTCGGGCTGGAGGAAATTGTACCCCGGTTATCCGATATCAGTTTTAACCATAACCTCGGCCGCATGGCAAAGGTCTGTGGTGACAGGTAGTCCACAGAAGACTGGGTCACCAAAGGTAACAGGATAAAACCGATCAGGCCCATATCATGGTAGTAAGGCAGCCATGAAACGAAGCGATCCTCATTGCTCATGTTCAGACCATGTTCGGCAATCTCACGGGCATTATTCAACACCGTTTCGTGGTTGATCTCGACTCCCCGTGGAAACCGGGTACTGCCTGAAGTGTACTGCAGGTAGGCGATATCACTGGCGAGTGGCGTATCCAATTCCGCATCACTCGCAGGCAGGGCATCAAAATCATCCGGCGTACCCGAATAAATGATGTGCAAATCTGCCGTCGCCTCATCCAGAAAGGGCGCGTGCGAGCTACCGGCAACCGCCACGGTCGCACCACAGCTTTTCAACATACGCGCTATCTGGTTCACATAGGCTTTACGGGCACCCAATTGCACACCAGCGGGTAATGCAACCGGAACCAACCCTGCGTATAGGCAGGCAAAAAAGAAACGATGGAACATCGGGTTGGTTTCAGCAACGATACCGACACGCTCTCCTTTTTTACAACCAAGGCCCAGAAGCCGGGTCGCCAGTACCCTGGACTGCTTGCGCAGTTCGGAGTAGCTCAGGACGGACTCCAACTCACCACGCTGGTTATAGAAATTGAATCCGCTTTCACCACGGGCCGCGTAATCCAACGCGTCAAGCAGGCTGGTAAAACCCCCAGGTTGAATCGCTAATGACCTGTTGACCGGCGTTGGCTGCAGCAGATGATTGGCTGAGCCTTCGTTAATATTCCTGATACTGTCATTGTTTTCCATGCTCAGGTACCTTCTGTTTCATTTTTTGGTCAGATAAACGGTTAACGCCTGCCAGGACTCACATAACGCATTTATCCGTTCACTTTTGCAACGGTTGTAAGCATAGAGAGAAAACGTCTTTTTTTCTTGGCAATTAAAGACAAGCACTTGACACTTATCCGGGTCAGTTTTGACGTTAAACCGCCCAATCCAGTCTGTCTGGGAAAACAGGCCGCTAATGGGTATGTCGCTCGCGGGTCTCAGAACACATCTTCCCGTCATCAAATTCACCATTCATCTTAGCTGGCTGTCCTTGCTTCCACGGCGGTTGTAGCCGCTACTATTTATCAACTCCTTGTCGATTTTCGACTGGCATTCGACACACAAACGTACGCCGGGTATAGCTTTGCGGCGTGCTTCGGGAATTTCGGCGTCACATTCTTCACAGCGGGTCAGGCTTTCACCACGCGGTATGGAACTGCGGGCGCGTTGAACTGCATCCTCGATGGTTGCATCGATTTGATCCTGAACTGCCCCATCGCTGCTCCAACCACCTGCCATGACTGACTCCCACTCATTCACTTTCGCATGCCCAGCATAGGACAACTGCACGCAGCGTACATCAATCAAATAGTTGTATAAAGGACGTATGTCAATCAAGTTCAACCTGGATTTTCACGACCGGGCTGAGCGGTTATTGCACATGTTGGCAATTAACCACCCACGCTGGCTAACCAGATAGTGTGTCTTGTTCCCTTCTTGCCATGCGCAAAAACACTGACCTCTTCAACCATGAATCCGCAACACCTGAGCCGGTCGTGAAAGGAACTATCGGGATCTGCAGACCAGTAAGCCAGGATTCCCGCCGGACTAAGCGCAGATTGAGCAGCAGCAATACCGGACATAGAATAGAGCCAGTCATTCGCGCTTTTTGTCAGGCCTTCCGGGCCGTTATCGACATCAAGCGCGATAACATCGAAGCAAGCACGGCTTTTACGAAGCAGTTTTGCCACATCCCCGATGTGTATCCTTGTGCGCGGATCACGCAGCGGATTGCCGCTAAACTCGCCCAAGGGACCACGGTTCCATTCCACCACTTCCGGTATCAACTCCGCCACGGTCACCTCAGCTTGTGGCCCCACCTCCCCCAGCACCGCTGCAAGTGTGAACCCCATGCCAAGACCACCGATAAGAACCCGTGCTTTTTCAGGATCCTTGAGACGCTTGCACGGCAGAGTGCCCAGCGCATCTTCCGATCCGTGTTTGCGGGTACTCATCAATTCAAAATTACCGGAAATCCTGATGGAGAAATCATCCTTGCCACGGAACAGCAAAAGGGTCTTGTCGCTACCCGGGATAGGCGCTTCGCCGAGTTGAGTCCAGTGCCGCATAGTGTGTCCAATGTGAAAACGTGCTCTCTTATAAGCCCTGCCGTGTTCCCTGTCCATCCAATAAACTGATCTGATAACGACTTCCGCTTACTTGTGCGTTAACCTATGCGTATGCGACCTGTAAAACCCAAAAGAAAAAAGGCCAATCCCCGAACAAGCCAGCCAAAGGCTCAACTGGATGAATGCGCCCTGTTGAAGGCCGTCACCGTGACCAAAACCGGGGCGTTTATGGATTGTGGCCTGGAGAGAGACCTGCTGGTTCCCATCAGTCAGCAACTCACGCCAATGGTTGAAGGCCAGTCCTACGTGGTCTATCTGTTTCTGGATCCGCAACAAAACGTTATCGGCAGTACCAAGCTACATAATTTTCTTGATGAACGTGCCAAGAACATGGCGCCAGGTGAGCAGGTAGATCTGTTGATCGTGAATGAGAGCGATATGGGTTTCAAGGCCGTAATCAACGGCACCCACCTGGGATTGTTGTACAAGGGCGAGATCTTCAGGCCGCTAAAACCCGGTGTCAAAACCAAGGGGTATATCAAGGCGATCAGGGATGACAGAAAAATTGACCTGACGCTGCAGAAGCAAAACCAGCATGCGCGGGATGACTTAAGCGATCGTATCGTGTCCTTCCTTGAAGCCAACGGGGGCACTTCCACCCTGACCGACTACAGCCCGCCCGAAGCCATATACAAGCAGTTTGCTGTCAGCAAGAAAAACTATAAAAGAGCACTCGGCAAACTCTATAAACAACGCCGGATCAGCCTGGCGAAAGACCAGGTCACGCTACTGAAGGCCTGACCACCAAACCATCCAAGAGATAAAGGCATTGGATTCAGACCAGACTGCAGGCAGCACGGCGCCAAACAAAAACCGCCTGCTGAGCCTTGATTTTTTCAGAGGCATCACCATCGCCGCCATGATCCTGGTCAACAACCCCGGGAGCTGGGCGCATGTCTACCCACCGCTATTACATGCAAAATGGCATGGCTGGACAGCAACAGACCTCATATTTCCCTTCTTTCTGTTTATCGTAGGTGTTTCCATCACGCTGGCGTTTTCAGCAAAAAAAGAAAACCACCTGCCCTCAAGGGCACTGCATGGAAAAATCATCCGTCGCACCCTGATACTTTTTGCCCTGGGCTTATTCCTTTCAGGTTTCCCGTTTTTTGATTTTTCGAGTATCCGCATTCCCGGTGTTTTACAACGAATCGCTGTTTGCTATTTCTTCGCAAGCCTGATCTTTCTGCATGGAAGCCTGAAGTCACAGCTAGCCTGGACATTTGGATTCCTTTTGATTTACTGGGCGGCCATGCAATGGTTTCCCGTACCGGACGTCGGCTCCGGTTCGTATGAAAAAGGTGCCAATTTTTCGGCATGGGTCGACAGCCTTTTTCTCCAGGGCTACATGTGGTCACAGACAAGGACATGGGATCCGGAAGGTATCTTCAGCACACTACCCGCGATCTCAACAACCCTGTTTGGCGTGCTGACCGGCCATTTGTTACTAAGCAAAAATGCGGACACGAAAAAGGCATCACTGATGCTCGCAGCTGGGTGTGCGGCAATTGCAATCGGCTCAGCCTGGCATTTCTGGCTACCCATCAATAAGAGTCTCTGGACCAGCTCATATGCAGTATTCATGAGTGGTATGGCGATGGTGGTACTGGGGGTTTCGTATTACCTGATTGATATCAAAGGCTGGCGCAGGGGAACCAAACCATTTTGCGTCTACGGTATGAACGCCATTACGGTTTTTGTTCTCTCGGGCATCGTCGGAAGATTACTTTACCTGGTTAAATGGCAGTCAGGTGAAGAGTTTATCACCTTGAAGGAATGGCTGGTAAATACGTTCTTTCTGCCCTGGCTCAGCCCGCTCAACGCTTCATTGGCATATGCCCTGACTTTTGTATGTATATCCTATCTTGCAATGTACTATTTATATATTAAACATATATTTATAAAGATATAGTAATGTAGTTTATTAACTGTATCTATCCCTACGCTGGAGCTGTAATTCATGCCTGCTCCTAAGCAACCTGGTGACCATCAAGCCATACTGATATCAATCTGCCGTTTGCAAAATCAATTTGGCCATCAGCTATTGACGAAACCATCAGAAAAGAAGCCGGTTGATCTTTACATAAACGCGCTGGACCAGATATTCCGTCCGCCGGCTCTATCCACAATGAATCAAGCGCCCTGCTATCCGGCACATCTCCAACGCACAGCGCTTCCAGGGTTGCAGCAATCGAAGTTGAACCGGCTCGTGGTGGCGCCCCCGAAAAAGTGAGCACCGGGAATCTCGAAGTATCCGTCAGCACCTCAATCCGTGGTAACCCCCGGATTGCATGAGTCCCGGCATGTGAACACGCGGCCACGTAATCCGTTTCACTGACGACCCAGTAAATCGTCCCCACACCCATTTGTGCCATGCGTGACAAATTGCCCTGGTCCATCCAGTGTTTCTCCGACAGACCTTTAACACCCACATCAAAGGCTGCCAGCAACACGTTTCCATACGCATCCACACTGGTACCTGCTCCATGACAGGACGCATCGCCAAGCAGGAATATCTGTGAGGGAATACGGGTCTGGCCGGATTCTTCGACGGCCTGCCGTCCACTGCGCAGGATATTAAAAGCGAGATCGCTGCGGAATGTCTCCGTGGTTCCAGGCTGCAGCACAAACCCGCCCCTGACTACAATGTCTGACCACGAATCGGTCTGGTTCTCCGGAATATCCTCGTAGACCTGTGGGTCATAAGCCGAGAGATCGTCATCGGCGAGACCCAGGAGAACCGTCAGGATCGCAACGAAATTCAGCCGGGTCAAATCGGTGACTTCAAAGCCTTCAGGAAACCCACCGGTTTCGATCAACACCACCGGTGTGCCCCATGCCGTGATATTGTCGCCAAAGGCCCTCGGACTCCATTCTCCATCGTAGCGGGCTATTCCGCCGGGTATAAACGGGGAGAGGGCTTCAATAATGGCAGCGCATGCCCGTTTGGCCCGTAATCTGCCTCGCGTCAATGTGCTTTGGGCATCACCTGAAACTGCCAATACCGAACAGGTGGCGAGGCGGCCTGTATCACCGACCGTTGTCATACGGTTCTGGTCATGCAGGTTCAGACCCAGCATGGGTTCATATTCATCACGAATCCGCTTGAGCAACCTGCCCTCAGGTGTAACCAGTTGTAAAGCATCCCGGTTGATATCAATTCCCTGTGCATTTCGCCGTTCCCAGGCTTCAGCGCCATCCGGATTGAGCATTGGAATGATCAACAGGGTGTAATTTTCAAGAATTGACCGGATCGCTGCTTGGTCGGAATTCGCGAGCAGGAAATCGGCAATGTCAAGCAAGGCAGGTGTGGCTGAAGGCTCATCCCCGTGCATTTGGGACCACAACATGATCCTGTTGTCACCGACCCCCAATGTGAGCATTTGAATGGAGCGCCGCAAAAAAGACTGTCCAATCTCTTCCAGCTGAATACCTTCAGGATACCTGGCAACCAGCGTCTGTAGATTCTGCAATAGTTCTTCATGACGCAAGGACGGTGCGAGCGTTGTAACAAAGCGCTCTTCCGTCCAGGCGTGCCACAGGCTCTGTGGTGTGAAAACCCTGATTGAATCGGATAATAGAGTACTCATCAAACTTACTACCCCTGCATAAAATCCCGCTTCGGGTCTGATTCTAAATTAATTGTTGCCCCGGCGTTACGTTTAGTTCCTTGTCCGGCAGGCGGTCTGGTAATCTATACGTTTTTGCCCTTGGGGTTTCCAACAATGAAACGCTATTTCACGATCGCCATAATCGTTCCGGCACTTCTGCTTGCTGCAGCCTGCAGCCAACCTGAACACGATATTATTATCAGGGGCGGCAGTCTGTACGATGGCAGCGGCGGGCCTGCGAAGATTGCAGACGTGGCCATTGATGGAGACCGGATCACCGAGATTGGCGATCTCGAAGGGCACACAGGCCGTAGAGAAGTCGATGCGAAAGGGCTGGCTGTTGCACCGGGTTTTATCAATATGCTTAGCTGGGCCAACGAATCCCTCATTCAGGATGGCCGCTCACTCAGTGATATATTCCAGGGGGTAACACTCGAGGTGATGGGTGAAGGAACCTCGATGGGCCCACTGAATGAAAAGATGAGACAGCAGAGAGTTGAACGACAAAACGATATCAGGTACGAGGTATCCTGGACCAGCCTGGGTGAGTACCTGCAGCATATGGAAGATCTCGGGATATCGACCAATATCGCCTCGTTCATAGGCGCCTCATCTGTACGTATATTTGAAATGGGTTATGAGGACCGCGAGCCCACCCATCAGGAACTGGAAAACATGAAACAACACGTACACCAGGCGATGCTCGAAGGCGCAATGGGACTGGGCTCCTCCCTGCCCTACATACCGGCAGCGTTTTCTTCAACCAGTGAACTGATCGCGCTGACAGAAGTTGTTGCCGGTTATGACGGTATGTATATCTCCCATATCCGCAACGAGGGTGATGAAGTCATCGCAGCGGTTGAAGAGCTGATCGATATCGTCCGTAAAACCGGTGTGCGTGGTGAAATATATCATTTAAAGGTTTCCCACAAACGCAATTGGGACAAGCTGGATCAAGTCATTGCCATAATAGAACAGGCCCGCAGCGAAGGCTTGACGGTAACAGCTGACATTTATACATACCATGCGAGCTCTACCGGTCTGAATTACGATTTACCTGACTGGGTCAAGGAAGGCGGCCACGAAATGCTCGTTAAGCGTCTGAAAGACCCGGCTATAAAGAAGCACGTGATCGAAGAAACGGATATGATTCCGCCGGAAGATGTTCTGCTGGTGAGTTTTCGCAACAAGGACCTGCGCCACTATACCGGAAAGAGCCTGGCCGAAATTGCCGAAATGAGAGGTACGCAACCGGTGGAAACTGCCCTTGACCTGATTGTCGAAGATGACAGCCGAATCGGCACCGTGCGCTTCACCATGAGTGAGGACAATATCCGTAAAAAAGTGTCCCTGCCGTGGGTCAGCCTGTGCTCGGATTCCGGATCCATCGCCCCCGTTGCACCATTCACCAACTCTCAGCCGCACCCGCGCGCCTATGGATCTTTTGCACGTTTGCTGGGTAAATTTGTCCGTGAAGAGAAGGTCATCACACTAGAAGAAGCCATTCACCGGATGACCGGTCTGCCTGCTGCAAACCTTAAACTCGACATGAGGGGACTTTTGTCGCCCGGCTATTACGCAGATATTGTCGTGTTCGATCCGGAGACCGTGGCTGACCTAGCAACATTCGAAAAGCCGCACCAGCTCGCAAGCGGTATGCAGCATGTCTTCGTCAACGGAGGGCAGGTTTTGCGTGATGGTGAACATACGGGTGCAACGCCAGGCAGGTTTGTAAAGGGGCCTGGTTGGGTTAATGAGTAAAGCAAATCCATGAGCGAATATCGTTACAAAGCGTTTATCAGCTACAGCCATGCCGATGAGGCCTGGGCACGTTGGCTGCATCGCTCCATCGAGGCCTACAGGGTTCCACATAAACTCGTCGGTTCAAAAACCGCCGTGGGCGAGGTGCCGGCAAGAATAAAGCCTATATTCCGTGACCGGGATGAATTGTCATCGGCCGTCGATCTGGGCAGCACGGTGAAACAGGCACTATCCGATTCTGAAAACCTGATCGTTGTGTGCTCCCCTGCGGGTGCGGCTTCCATGTGGGTCAGGGAAGAAATTCGGGAGTTTGTCCGCCTGGGCCGGAAAGACCGGATCTTTTGTGTCATCACCGACGGTGAAGCATCAGCAAGCGGATCTGTCGCTACCCTTTTTCCGGATGCGATCGCTGAAGCCGGTATGCAGGAACCCCTGGCTGCCGATGTGCGCAAATGGGCAGACGGAAAACACCTGGCAAAACTGAAACTGATTGCCGGTTTACTCGATTTGCCGCTGGATCAGTTGCGTCGCCGGGAACTGCACAAACGCAGGAAGACACTGGCGCTGATGCTCGCAGCCTCGGTCGCGGTGCTGGCGATCGTGGTCATTGCGATCACAGCCAGAATGGCGGCCGAACAGCGCAGGGATTCGGGTGAGTTACTGGTGGGTTACAAGCTGAATGAACTCAGAACCATGCTCAAGCAGGCCGGGGACCCGGAAAAGCTGGAGCGCCTGCAGGAGTGGAGCACGGATGAGTTAACAGCATTGATCCTCGGCGCAGGTCCAGGGACTACAAACCTTGCCACTACCGCACAACGACAGCGTACTGAGGGCATCGAGCAGTGGGACGCCGGGGATATGACCACGTCCCTGGAAACATTTAAAACATCCTGGGCACTGTTAGCAGAGATATATCGCCGGGACCGCAACAATCAAGAGGCGTTATTCGAACTGGGCCAGGCGGAATTCTGGATTGGCCAGACGTATCTTGACCGCGGAGAAACGGATCTCGCTGAGTCGGCGTTTCTCTCCTATGCGGAGATCACACGGCGATTGATCCAGATGCAGCCAAAGAACGCAGAGTGGGTACTGGAAATGGCATATGCCCTCACCAACCTGGGTGCCGTGGAGAAGGCTCGAGAAGCGATCAACCCGGAACACAAACTGCAATACATGCAGTCTGCGCTGGAATATAACCAGATCGCGCTTGTACTGGATCCTGAAAACGAATACTACCGTTCGGAACTCGGACAGTCACACGCCAACCTTGCAGATGCCCAAAGAGATGTCTGTGACCTCGACGGTGCATTGCAGTCGCGTAGCCAGGGTCTTGCCCTGGAGACCAAGCTATTTCAGGATGACGGTGAAAACCCGGAAAGACTGGAAGACCTAGCAAGCGCGCTGTCGGGCTACGCCAGGGTCCAGGCACTACTAGGGAACAATGATGAGGCTATTGCCAACTTCGAGAAATCAATACAGCTAATTGAGCAAAGTGCGCGACCGGACGAGCTCAACAGGACAGCCAGAGACCATGTAATGATCAGGAACCGCATCATATGGCTGGATGCGATGAGCGGCCGGATCGACAAGGCATGGGCCGGATCGGAGAGTCTGGCTGATGATTGGCGGAATCTGCTTGAGTCAGGTCTGGATAACGTGTCCACCCTGATCACCTACGACACCACCTATCTTCTGGATCGCGCCTGGCTGGCGAACGAAAGGGATGATACCGGGCTGGCAACCGATTTGCTCGAGCAAGGTTTGGCGCTGCTCGAGACTGAAGCAATAAAATTGCCCCACAATCGGCAAATCGGTAATACCCTGACCCTGGCTGCATACCGCTACTGGCAGATCAGGGGCGAACTGCCGCCGGATAATATTTTGTCACTGTTGCCCGACTACAGGGCAAACAGCGGCCGCACCCGTTCCTGCCTGGATGCAAGCCTGTCCATCAGGAAAGAAGTGATGCTCGGAAACCCGGCGAAAGCGGATGACCTGGCGGCTTACTTGCTGGATAGCGGGTTCAGGGAAACCGGTTTTATTCAGATTTGCAGACTATACTATGGTTGTTCAGGGGAGACGGATCCGAACTGATCAAGTGTGAAAGTCCTAAAACTACCACAATATAAATAACTGAATCGGGAGAGAAAAAATGAAAAAACAGTTCGGAACCAGCAGGTTTACAGTGGCTTTACTTGTGATGATTGGTGCTTTGGCGATTACAACAACCGCATCTGCCAGAAACCCCAAGGAAGTAAAAATGACCATTGAAGACGATCAATTGGTCATAACCACAAAGAAAAATAAAAATGATTGCCCATGGCGTCAAAAGAGAGGAAACGGTTGTATCAAGGTTAAGCGTAATGAGAAGTCTGAGCTACTTTTTCACCTTACCGGTAACACGAAATGCAATCTGGGTAATGGGACACGGTGGGAACTGAATGCTGTTTACCTTGGTGGATATAATTCGGATGACAAACCCAACGAATTCGGATTTGATGACACAGATGACGCCGATTACGACAAAGTGAACAGCGATTTCACTATTGTCGACAGAACCTCCGGACAGGTCAACCTCACTGAGAAATCGGCAAAAAAACTAGCCATCTATAATACAAACCAGTACGAGTACGTCGTCTGGTACAAAATTGAAGCAATATGTGAGCGATCGGATGGAGGAGAGCCTCATTTCGCCACATCTGATCCCCGCGTCAGGAACAGCGGCACCGACTAATACCGGCAAATCAGTTCAGAGAACCCGTGCCCGTCATGGGGAAGGGTTCTCTGAACAATCCACTTACCCACTCCTTCATCTCACCTCATCGCTGGCGAAACGCACCAAACTGAGGCAAACTTAACGCCAATCATGACCGGATAACCGGCAACAGTAGCGTTTAGCCAGGAGAGGAACCTTGCGTATTGTCAGGACAATCACGTTGATTTTTGCTTTACTGCTTGGATCATCGCTTCCCGTATTAATTCAGGCATCTCAATTCACCGAGCTCAAAGGCAGTCCGAAATTGCGCTCAGCGTCAGCACTGGTCATTAACGCCGAAGGCCAGGTCATCTATGGCAAGGACATTGACACGGTCCGCTCCATCGCTTCCATTACCAAGCTGATGACCGCCATGGTTATCCTCGATTCCGGCCTTGACCTTGATGAAAAAATCACCGTCACCAAGGCGGACCGCGACCTGGTTCAATTGACCGGTTCCCGTCTCGAGTATGGTGCCAGCCTTCCCCGCAGAGAGATGATCCTGTTGGCTATCATGTCGTCTGAGAACCGCGCAGCAACCACACTGGGTAGAAATTTCCCGGGTGGCATGACGGCATTCGTTAAACAAATGAACAGGAAGGCTGCGCAACTTGGCATGAAAAACAGCCATTTTACTGATCCTGCCGGTCTGAATGTTGACAACACATCCACGGCACGTGATTTGATGCAAATGGTCACCGCCGCTGAGAGTTACGCCCTGATAAGAAAAGCCGGCACAACCGCACGGATAGAGGTTCGCCCCTATGCAAAACGCGGCCCGCTGGTTTACGGAAACACCAATCGCCTGTTGAAGAATAAATCCTGGAGTATCGCTTTGAGCAAAACCGGTTACATCAACGAATCCGGTCGTTGCCTGGTGATGCAGGCCAATATAGAGGGTGAGCTTGTCTCCATCGTATTGTTGAACTCCTTTGGCAAGCTCACGCCATTTGGTGATTCCAATCGCCTGCGTCAATGGATGCTGGCCAGTAGCTAATGGGGGGCATACCAAGAGTAGGCGCCCTCAGGCGACACAGCGGATGACCGCATTGCGCCTGGCTGAAAGTACTATTGACTACGATGCAGTACACTAACAAAAAACACGAGAATGAATATGCAGAATTTACAACTACGCTCATTGGTCAGAGAGGACAATACACTCGAACTCTCGCTGGTTGAAATCGAGATGCCGGAACCCGGTCCCGATGAAGTGATCGTCAGTGTGGAAGCGACACCGCTTAATCCATCCGACCTGGCGCTGCTGCTCGGGCCTGCAGATATCAGCAGCGCACGGGTCGACGGATCCACCCAACGACCGGTGGTAACGGCAGACATTCCGGTCAATTTCATGAAAATGGTTTCTGCACGGCTTGGTCAATCCCTGCCCGTTGGCAACGAGGGTGCAGGAACCGTGATCGCAGCCGGCTCTTCCGATGCCGCACAGGCATTGCTGGGCAAAACCGTTGGTATGGCCGGCGGGGAGATGTACGCCCGTTACCGGTGCATGAAAGCCATGATGTGTTTGGAACTGCCCGAAGGCACCAGCGCCGCTGACGGTGCATCCTGTTTTGTGAACCCGATGACCGCGTTGGGCATGGTTGAAACCATGCGTGCGGAAGGACATACCGCGCTGGTACATACTGCCGCAGCCTCCAATCTTGGCCAAATGCTCAACCGCCTTTGCATCGAGGAAGAGATAAACCTGGTCAATATCGTGCGCAAGCCGGAACAGGAAAAAACCCTGAGAGACCTGGGTGCAAAATATGTTTGCAATTCCAATGCGGATTCTTTCTTTAAAGACCTGACCACCGCCCTGGTCTCAACCGGTGCAACACTGGCATTCGACGCCACCGGCGGCGGCAAACTGGCCACTACCATCCTCAGTTGCATGGAAACTGCTGCAGCCCGGAAAATGACCGAATATAACCGCTACGGCTCCGAGGTCTACAAACAGGTCTACGTTTATGGTTTCCTCGACAGGAGCCCCACAACCCTGTCCATCAATTACGGTTTTTCCTGGGGAATGGGTGGCTGGTTACTCACGCATTTTCTTCAAAAAGCCGACATTTCAAAAATGATGGAAATGCGCGCCCGTGTTGCCGCCGGGCTTAAAACCATCTTTGCGAGTCACTACAGCAGGGAGATCTCCCTGTCAGAGGCATTATCGGTGGAGACTATTACCCAATACGCCAGGCAAGCCACAGGTGAAAAGTTTTTGATTAAGCCCCAACAGTGATTTGATACCCGGGGATTGATACCTGCGTAAATGGCATCTGATAGCAGCGGTCGTTTTACTCGCCGACGCCGTAGTTATTCCAGTCTACGTTCCGTGTCAGGAACATCAAACCTGCGACTGCCACCAGTAACGCCAATGAACCGAGCAACAGCGCGAGATGCTGGGCACTCACCAGCACATAGAGCAAGCAATAGGTTATTCCCATCATTGCCCCGACAAGAACCCCCCTGTTTCGCCCACCCAGAACAACCCCTGTATAGGGTGTGATAATCAGCAGCAGCAGACCAGCTGCAAGCACGAATGATCCTGTAAAGGAAATATATTCGGAAAGAGCCAGCAGTACCAGGTAGAACAACGCCAAAGCTGCACCCGTCAGGATGTATGGGACCGGATGGAGTGGTCGACCGGTCAAAACCTCGAACAAAAACAGCGTGAAGAAAGTCATGGTGATAAACAGAAAACCGTATTTGACCGAACGTTCGCTGCGCTGATACGAGTCCACGGGTGTCTCCAGACGCATACCAAAACCGGCGACGCTCAATTGCTGATCAGACATCCCGGACATAAGCCAATTATTGCCATAAGGCCGATTAAGACCCATCAATTGCCAACTGGCCTGGGCGCCGCCGGCATCGATGTTTCGTTCAGCAGGTAGAAATTGTCCGATGAACTCCGGATGCGGCCAGTCGGATTTGAGATTCACGTGGGTGCTGTCTGCCAGCGGCAGGAACTGTAATGAATGACTCCCAGCCAGTCTTATTTCCAGCCTATAGGTGTCCGAAAGCCGCTCTCGATCGGCGGCGGGCACCAAAAACTGCAGACCTGTGTATTTATCCGCCAAAACGCTCATTGGACTGGCCTCCAACTCAAGGGGCCCAAAAATCAGAGGCGAGACTTCACGAACACCGCGAAGATCTCCAAGGGGTAACCATAACAACAGGTCACCTTCGGGTTGCAGATCGTTGAGCCTGGCAACCTCGATGCGACCCGTGATCTGCAGAAGCGCTGTGTAGACAGGCACCTTGTAAATTCCCAGGTAGCGCCACTGTGTAGTCAGTTCCGCAGAAATAGACAAATCGGCAGGCACACTTGCACGCCACTGCCTTTGCGTCTTAATCGACCGCTGGTCCACGTGCGCCTCAGATGCATTTACAACAGCCACAAGACCACTGATGGTCTGAGAGCTGCCCCAGCGGTCAGTGATGGTCTGTTCTGCCAACAACTGCAGGTCCTGCCGTTCAGAAATAATTGAGCGCACCAATAACAAGGGAAACGACATTGCCAGGCTCAATACGCCGACAAACAAAAGCTTGAGCGTTGCACGGTTACGTGTGAGCAGGTTTGAAACGTTCATACATCATTCCCGGGATTTGAATGAACTTATTAAACCCTGACCTTCTGCGCTCAAAGGGTAGAAATCAGGGCAAAATCTGGCAGAATTCAGACCAATTGAAAGCAGGAAGCAGTTTCTGGAATCCCGTCAGACCGTCATGCTCAATCTTTGTTAGGTTTGTTCTATGAATGGGTTACCTGGGGGGTGCAGCATTACGGTGCATGTGTGCAAGATAATGATGCACGCTTTAATTTCTAATCACACAAAATAACTCTACCCATCTGTAATACTTAGATATTATCACATGGCTCTATTCTTGCATTAAAGAACACCATGGCAGGCACCTCAACCCGGAGTTCCGCCTTGATTTCTATAAAATGGAGAGGATTAATGTTAAGAAAAGTGATTGGAACAGGAATAGTGTTATTGGGTGCACTGCACTTTCAAAATGCGGTAGCACAGGACTGGTCGGCAAACCTCGGCTTTAACAGTCAGTACATTTACCGTGGTATTCCGCAGAAAACCTCATCCGCTTTTGGTGGTGTGGACTTTGCCGCCGGTGGTTTTTCAGCCGGAACCTGGACAGCCGATGTAGGCGATGGTGTCGAAATTGACCTTTATGGTGCTTACGGCTGGGAAGCAGGTGACTGGGGCTTCTCTTTAGGCGGTACCTGGTATACCTATACCGGCGACTTTGATGATGACTACCTTGAAGCCAATGTTGGAGTGTCATGGAAGTTTCTTTCATTTGCTGCCGCCTTTGGCAGATATGACAGCGACCCAAGCCAGGACTACCAGTTATATTCAATTACAGCCGGTCACAACGGTTTCTATGGCACGATCGGAACATTTGCAGACGACTTTGACGGCTCCTACTACGAAGCCGGCTACGCTAATGATTTAACCGTTAAAGAAACCTATTTATTCGCTTATGGAATATCGCTCATTTATAGTGATTCAACATTACTGGGTGGCGACTCCGATACCAATATCAATTTCCAGATCAAGCGAAATTTCTCATTCTGATGAGGGATGCCCGGAAGATTTTCTTTGTGAGAAGTGGTCGATTCGATAGGGTTCCGAAACAACCACTTTAAAACCGAAGGAACAAGGGCCTTTCATTCTGATCTTTTTGAGGGGGGGATGCAGGTAAAAGATTCACCGACAAAACCAACGGGGTGGGCCGGGAAGCCTGCCCCGTTTTTTTCTGCCACCTTATTTGTGGTCACGTCATTCACCTGTCAAAAACCGCGCGCTTCCACTACTCCTGAACCTCGTCACTTTGCCGGCCGTCCTGTTCTTTTCTTTGTTGATACGGATCAATTGGACCTGACATAACACATGCTAGAGTCGCTTCATGACGAAATTGACCGGCAGATTGAAGTCTGAACACAAGACCCTGGTGAGCATGACTTCCATCTATTGCGAAGATCACCATGGCGAACAGGCGGGTGGTTTATGCGAAAGCTGTTCTGAGCTGATGAACTACTCTGAAGAGCGCCTGGCCAAATGCCCCTACGGTCAAGCCAAACCGACTTGCGCCAAGTGCCCCATCCATTGTTATAAGAAAGAAAAACGCGAACACGTTCGGGAGGTTATGCGTTACGCCGGGCCACGCATGCCCTTGAGGCACCCCTGGAGGGCACTTACCCATGTTTTCGACAAACTACGGCGCGTGGTGCATCCGAAAGAGCTACGTCGAGCGCGTAATCGCAATCGCGTCCAAAAATAGACGTCAATGGGGTCGGACTCATTAGCTGTCCCACTTACATGTAGGGTGGGTTATGTTCAGGATGAACGGTATATCGCGGGTGAGCACATGGATGTGCGACGCGATTGTGTCAGTTTTGCACAGCCTGTCAATTATTGTGCGACGCGATTGTGTCAGAAGCTTATGTCTTCGTCATCCAGGCGGTGTCCCCATTCTTTCTTGGCGCGCAAATACCGCTTGTTCCATTCTCCGACACCGGAAATGTGTTTCTCCTGGGTAATTTTGCTTAAGCCAAAGCTGGTGTGATCTTCCATTTTTTTCGGATTGTTGGTCAGCAGGCGAAACGGCTCCAGGCCAACAAAGTACTTGATCAGGATCGCAGCATCGGTAAAGTCGCGCGAGTCTTCGGGCAGGCCAAGTGAGCGATTGGCCTGGTAAGTATCCTCGCCCGCGTCCTGCAATAAATAGGTGGCTGCTTTCGCCCACAGACCGATGCCCCGGCCCTCGTGACCGGCCATATAAACCAGGTAGCCACCGGCAGGATCTGCACTGATACGCGCAATGGCGGTGTCCAGTTG
>JASJFX010000116.1:0-32918 GCA_033791845.1 Lysobacterales bacterium
GCACGCGGATTGACCAGGCAGGAGCAGGTTTTGCCTTTAAACGTGTGATCCAGGCATGCCTGGTTGCAGGCAATACAGATATTGATCTCTTCCGGCCGGCCCTGACGTGCTTTTTTGACAAACTCAGCATCCGCCAGTAAAGGTCTTGCCATGGAAACCATGTCGGCATCACCGCGGGCGAGTATGTCCTCAGCCACCTGCGGGGTATTGATCCGGTTGGTGGTAATGACCGGTATATTGACCTCCGGACGTATCCGTGCGGTCACCCAACTGAAAGCCCCGCGGGGAACCATCGTTGCAATGGTTGGAATTCGCGCTTCATGCCAGCCAATTCCGGTGTTGAGCAGGCTTGCACCTGAAGCTTCGGCCATTTTTGCCTGCTCCACAATCTCATCCCAACTATTACCCTCAGGCAAAAGATCCAGCATCGACAGACGATAGATAATAATGAAGTCATTGCCGGCGACCTCACGGCAGCGGCTGAGAATCTCTTCCGCAATCCTGTATCGGTTTCGGGTGCTGCCACCCCATTGATCCGTTCGTTTGTTAACATGACTGGTGGTAAATTCGTTGATGAAATAACCCTCGGAACCCATGATTTCAATACCGTCGTAACCCGCCTCGAGGGCCAGTCTTGTCGCCCGTACGAAATTTTGAATTTGTTTCTCAACACCCTTGGAGGACAGGGCTTTGGGTTTGAATGGTGTTATCGGTGATTGGATCGCACTGGGAGCCACACTTAGCGGATGGTAACTGTAACGTCCACCATGCAGTATCTGCATACAGATTTTTCCATCGGCTTCGTGGACTGCCGAGGTAACCAGCTTGTGCCTGGATACCTGTAGCCGACTGAAAAGACCGGAAGGAGATGGCATCAGTGAGCCGCGCAAACCGGGTGCAATACCACCGGTAACCATTAGTCCCACCTCACCTGCCGCCCTTTCGGCAAAATATGCGGCCAGTCTCGGAAAGTCCTTTTTGTGATCCTCAAGCCCCGTATGCATGGAACCCATAAGAACACGGTTTCTCAGCGTGGTAAAACCCAAATCAAGGGGTGCCAGCAAATGTGAAAAGCGAGACTCAGTGGACATCGGAAAACTCCTCAAACAACAACTCCAATAGATTGCGAACCCGGATCATGGTTTGCGCAAGGATGGCTTCGATGGCGGCCATGGTCACAGGCTCCTGTTCAAGCCCTGCAGCCCAGTTCGCGGTGACGCACAAACTTGCATAATCCAGCCCGGCCTCCCTCGCCAGTGCTGCTTCAGGCATGGACGTCATACCCACAAGGTCGCATCCATCCTGTCTGAACCGCCTGATCTCGGCGGCGGTTTCAAGCCTGGGGCCCTGGCTGACACCAATACAGCCTCCATCTACCGCATTGATACCTGCATTAACTGCAGCTTTGATCAGTGCCTGTCGCATGCGGCCTTCAAACGGCTGCGCAAATTCAACATGCAGCAATTCATCACCGGCAGCCATGCTGAAAGTGTGCGCCCTGCCCCATGTGTAATCAATCAATTGATCAGGAAAACTTAAAGCACCCGGCGGGTACGCGTCTGAAATACCACCCACAGCATTAACGGCAACAACCCCATCAACTTCCAACTGCCTGAAAACATCCACATTGGCCGCATAATTTACCGCATGTGGCGGGAATTGATGCTGTGCGCCATGACGTGGCAGAAAAAACACCTGCAAATTGCCGATCCGGTATTCTGACAGGCTGGCCGAAGGCTGACCGAAGGCACTAACGATCTCATGTGACCTGACTGCTTTGCCAAAATGATCGAGACCCGTACCACCGATCAGACCCAGGCGTTTGGGAACTGACACTACTCCAACACCAGTATTTCATCCAGATGGCGCCATTCTTCGTAGGCATCCATCCCACAACCAAATACGTATACATCCGGCACATCAAGACCAATAAAATCGACATAATCCCGCGGCAGGCCACGGTCATGGTCTTTTCGCACAAGCGAGGCCATCTTGACCGAACCCGCCAAGCGTTTCTCAACGGAACCCTTGATCGCTGCCAGCGTATTACCTTCATCAAATATGTCGTCAACAATCAGTACATGTTTACCTTCCAGATCCAGCCGGGGAGGAACACGGTATTCGAGTTCTGCCCCGTACAATCCGCCTCGATAGCGGGTTGCATGGACAAAATCCATTTGTATTGGCATTTTTAATTTTGTAATCAGCCAGGCTGCCGGGATAATTGCACCGGTCAAAACAGAGATCAATATTATTGGTTGATCGCCATAGTATTCGTTGATCTCATCTGCCATCTTCTGTACTGCGGCAGCGACTTCTTCACGGTTGAACAGAACCCGTGAGTTCTCCAGTAAAGTGCGCGGATCCGGGGGGTTACTCATACCCATTTTGATTGCTCCAATTCCAGTTGTGTAATCGTTTTTTTCCATTGCCGCCATTCACTCACCCGCTCCACTTCCTCGCGAGTTGCGGACAGGCGGCCTTTTAGCCTTTTTAAAGCGCTATCCGCATGACTTAAGCAACACTTTTCATTTGCCAGTAATTGCCGTACATCATCCGGGTCGCAAACCAGTACAGCATCACAACCTGCAAGCAGGGAGTCGCGGACCCGTTCAATCAGACCACCCGCGACCTTGGCGGCGTACATACCCAGATCGTCTGAAAATATCGTACCTTCATAAGCCAGTTTTTCTCTCAGTATGGTTTTGATCCAATACGGGGAGTACCCCGCAGGCTTCTCATCCACCTCCGGGTAAAGCACGTGCGCCATCATCATGGCATCCAGCTTCCCGCTTAAAGCTGCAAACGGCTTTAAGTCCGCCTGCTCAATCAGCTCCAATGAACGCGGATCACAAACATCATCGGTGTGCGAATCTGCCACTACCGAGCCATGACCGGGGAAGTGTTTGCCGGTCGCGGCCATCCCGGCATCGTGCATTCCGCCGATATAGGCATCGGAAAGCTGAATTATCGCTTCAGGATCCGCCGCAAATGCCCGGTCACCAATGACCACGCTGCGATCACCCAGATCCAGTACCGGCGCAAAGCTCATATCGACACCGCATAGCAACAATTCCGTCGCCATCACGCGTCCATGCCGATAGGCGAAATCCAGCGCATTGGCCGCTGATTCAGCATACATCTTTCCAAGCACTGCCAATGGCGGCAGCCGTGTGAAGCCTTCCCTGAAACGTTGTACGCGCCCGCCTTCGTGGTCGACGCAGATTAGCAAATCCCGATCGCTACTCTCTGAAATTGAAGCGGTGAGCTCCGTCAACTGCGACAGGTCATGGTAATTGCGGGTAAACAGAACAACCCCTCCCACTGCAGGGTGAGACAACCACGTACGCTCCTCGGCACTGACTTCAAGACCGGCCAAGCCAATCAATACGGGCCCCAGTGGCTGCTCAGCAGCTTGTTGTGTCACCGGAACAGTCATGCTGTCATCCCGGCAGTTGTGCGCTCAAACAGGGCAATAGCTTCGCTGTGATGGGTATGTGGAAACATATTCATGATACCTGCACCGGCAAGACTGAAACCATGTTGATTGACCAGTATCCCGGCATCCCGCGCCAGCGTTTCCGGATTGCAGGAAATATATAAAACCCGGCTAACCCCGCTGGCGGCGATCCAGGGCAGCAGTTCCTGTGCACCCGAACGTGGCGGGTCCAGCAGGATTTTATTGTAGTGTTCTGACAGACGGAGTGCAGTATCACCGGACCGGTATAGATCAACGGTTTCAAACTCTACGTTTTCCAGGCCATTAAGAGCCGCGTTGGAGCGGCCGCGTTCAACCATTTCGGCAGACCCTTCCAGCCCTGTCACGTGACCGGCGCGTTGCGCCAGCGGCAATGTGAAATTGCCGAGACCACAGAACAGATCGAGTATTTTGTCATCGGCCTGCGGGTCCAGTAACTCCAATGCACGCCTGACCATTTGCTGGTTCAATGGACCATTAACCTGGATAAAATCCAATGGTTCAAAGTGAAACCGCAAGGCCAGCGTTTCAAACGCATATTCCAGTTGAAAACCAACAGGCTCCAGCAGCGTTATGCTATCCGGACCGCCGGCCTGTAAAAATACACCGACACCTGTTTCACGGGAAAAGGCCCTCAGACTCTCAATATCATCCCCGGACAAGTCCTCGAGGTGACGGATAATCATCGCACAGCACTCATCACCACAGGCCACTTCAACCTGGGGGATACTGGACCGGCATTCCATCGTCTCTATCACGGCGGATAATCCTGGCAGGGCATCTGCGGCAACCGAATGCAGAATATGGCACGCTTCCATATCCACAACAAAACGACCGTTACGTTCCCGAAAACCTACCAGAACCCGACCTTTGGCCGCAACATCACGCACTGAAAGCCGTGCTTTACGACGATAGTTCCAGTGCGGGGCATCCAGCGGTGGATAGACCTCGAGCGGCGCAACATTACCCGTTTCTCCAAGCACTTGCAGTAATGCAAGCTGTTTTCGCGCCAACTGGGCATCCATTGACATATGCTGCAAACTACAGGCACCACAGATACCAAAAGACGGACAAGCTGCGCTGACACGGTCAACTGATGGATTCAGGACTTCCAGGGTCTCCGCCTTACCCCTGTTTTTACGGCCGAACATATGTCGGGCGATAACCTTTTCTCCCGCTAAGGCATCAAATACGTGCAGCTTTTTTTCATCGTATACAGCCAGACCCAGACCCTTTGAATCAAGCGAATTGATCTCCAGTTCAAATGGCTCGTCTGATAGTTTCTTGCGGCTACGCCCCATGCTTCAATATCCTGATATGAACTGCGATTTAAAAGAAATCATGAAATGCGTTCTATGCCATGGATCAGAAGTGTATTTACTTCATCAACACCAGCATGTCTGCAACTGCTTTGTGTAAACCCACAAACAGCGCCTGTGCAACGATGGAGTGACCAATATTCAATTCCACCAATTGCGGAATCCGTACTATGGGTGCAACGTTCTGGTAGTGCAATCCATGTCCGGCATTGACCTGTAAACCAATCGAATCGCCATGTTCTGCTGCCATCACTATTCGCTTATACTCGGCCTCAAGCGCCAATTTGCCGGCGTCTGAGTAACTACCCGTATGTAATTCAACAACCGGTGCACCACAGGCCAACGCTGCATCCAGTTGAGCGACATCCGGGTCGATAAACAGTGACACCCGGATTCCTGCCGCAGCCAGTCTTTTACATGCGTATTTTACGGCGTCAAAATGGGTCAGCACATCCAGACCGCCCTCGGTCGTGAGTTCCTCACGTTTTTCCGGTACAAGACAAACATCGGCCGGGCGATTTAATTCGGCGATAGCCAGCATTTCATCGGTTACAGCCATTTCGAGATTGACGCGGGTACTGACCTGCTTGCACAGTGCCACCACTTCCTGATCCTGTATGTGTCGCCGGTCTTCCCTTAAATGCACGGTAATCGCGTCAGCACCAGCACTTTCAGCTACCCGGGCAGCTTCCAGAACACTGGGGTAACTTGCGCCTCGTGCCTGTCGAATGGTTGCAACATGATCGATATTGACACCCAACAGTAATTTACCGGATCGCATAACGATTTACCTCTCAAAATGCCTGCAAAAGCAGGCTCAAAACAATGACAGACTTGCCAGTGGCTTGTCACCCAGGTGATAGCCAATTACGCTTCTCATCAGCATACGCAACTCAGGCAGATCATTTTCATGCAGGTTCTCAGCATGCAAGGCCAGTAACGCAGCACCTGAAACCCGGCTCTTCCCTGGTCCGGAACGTAGCTCGGGACCACGTTGCGGTTGATACTCATACCATGATTTCGATTGGATCTCTGCACCGCCATTATGCTCCCGATCCAATAGCATTGCGTAACCAATTGCCTCCAGCAAGTGTTTTTCAAATAACCGCAAAATGGGTTGCGGTGAAGCGTCCGAAGCCAGCTCGGAAAGTACCTGTCGGTACCGCTCAAAAACCTCGATGTGCGGGTCACCCCGATGTAGCAGGCGCATCAATAATTCATTCAGGTATAAACCGCAATACAATGCCTGACCTTGCAAAGCAGGCGGTGACGCCACCTGGTCAGCAGCGGTCAGTGTACCCAGATCACTTTTCTGGTACCAGCTAAGTAACAACGGCCGGAATGGCTGCAAGATATTCCGCCTGCGTGAACGGGCCGACTTCACACCACGGGCGACAACTGCCACGCGTCCGTACTCGCGCGTGAATGCCTCCACGATCAGGCTGGTTTCACGAAAAGAGCGGCTGTGCAGAACATAGGCCGGCTCCAGTTGTATTCGACCCATTCATATCACCTTGAAGGAACACTTGGTAAACAACAAACTGCGTAAACCTAGGAGCCTGTCGGGTTTGGCAGATCGTAGCGAGAGCAAGGTGAATTGATGCGTAGCATCAAGAGAAGGTGCCCTGAGGTAAAAGTCGATTTGAGTCAGATTTTTCGATCTTCTATGTAAACCAGTTACCGCGTGTAACGATAAAGATCGGGAAATCTGGCCAAACTCGGGTTTTTCGCAGTAGATCATGCTAAATCCGACAGGCTCCTAGTCCGTGTACCCAAACCGTTCAATCAATTTGTCGCTGTCCGACCAGTCCTTGCTCACTTTAACCCACAACCGCAGAAAAATTTTCTCGCCAAACAGCTCCTCCAACACGATACGTGCCCCGCTGCCTACCTGCTTGAGTACCGCACCGTTTTTACCAATCGTGATTTGCTTCTGGCTTTCCCGTTCCACATGAATTATTGCACCAATTGTCAGCAACTTTCCTTTACGTTTAAACTCTTCAATCTGTACGGTCAGTGCATAGGGCAATTCCTGGTGTAAACGCAGGGTCAGTTGCTCCCGGATCATTTCCGCTGCAAGAAAACGTTCACTGCGATCGGTGAACTGGTCTGCGTCGTAGAAGGGTCGGGAGAAAGGCAGTTTACTTAACACCTGTTTTTCCAACTCGTCAACACCACTGCCTTTTTTTGCAGAGATCATCATGATATTGACGAAATCCTCATCGCGAAAATTTTCTTCAATAAAAGACAGTAATGATTCCTTGTCAGGAACCAGGTCCACCTTGTTCAGCACCAGGATAACGGGCACATCCACCAAACGCAGTGCACTGGCCACAAATTCATCCTGACGGCTCCATTTACCCGCTTCAACCATGAACAAAACCAGGTCAACATCACGAAACGATGCTTTTGCAACACGGTTCATATATCGGTTCAATGCACGTTTTGCCGAGTGATGAATGCCCGGCGTGTCGACATACACTACCTGTCCTTTTTCAGTCGTCTTGATACCGGCCAGTTTTTGCCGGGTTGTCTGGGGCTTGGCTGTAACGATACTTACTTTCTGACCGAGAATCTGGTTTAACAGTGTGGATTTACCCACGTTGGGTCTGCCAATAATGGACACATAACCAAACCGGAAATCTTCCTTTGACTCGATATTACCTGTCATTTGACAACACTCATTTTTTAGAATCTTCAGTAATAATATCAAGTGCTGCCAGGGCAGCAACCTGCTCTGCCTTGCGCCGGCTACTGCTCTTGCCGGTGACCTTGATACCCGCAGCCTGACTTACACACTCCACCAGGAAGGTTTTCCTGTGCGGCGGTCCATCATCGGTAAGGACAGTGTATTCCGGCAGAGAATAACCATGGCCTTGCAACCACTCCTGCAAACGCGTCTTGGGGTCTTTTAGTTCAGAGGCTTCGGGCAGCAGGGCAATGTAGGGGTCACAAACGTGCCGTATGACCTTTTTACATGACTCAAACCCACCATCAAGATAAATAGCACCGAATACGGCCTCCAGTGTATTTGCCAGGATTGAATTCCGCTTAAAACCGCCGGATTTCAGCTCTCCCTCACCCAGCTTGACGTAATCACCCAGCTTCAAACCGCTCGCCAGTTCCGCCAGCGTCTCACCACGTACCACGCGCGCTCTTAAACGGGTCAGGTCACCCTCACTGTCATCGGATTTGAGATCAAACAAGCGCGCAGAAACAACAAAATTTAAAATACTGTCGCCGAGGAACTCAAGTCGTTCATTGTTGAGTCGTCCTAAACTGCGATGTGACAATGCCAGCGTCAGCAATTCGGGATCTTTAAAGCTATAGGGGATGCCGGGAATTTCCCTCATTTCATCATCATTCAGATGGGCACAGCTTTGTTCAGCCGGTGTCAGTCGGACAATCGTACCGATTTGTCAAACTTGGCGACCACATCAAGATTGCCCATGACCGGTTTGCGCACCTCGTAGGCGATTCGAAGGTAGACTCCGTTATTACGGGTGAGCTTGATATGTCGTTCCTTGACGTTCTCGGCAGAGTAACTGACATAGAGCCGGTTCAAAACCTTAACGCGAATATCATAAGGTGAGAAGTTTGCACTTCCCTTCTCAGATGCGACCCCGTTCATTGCGCTGACGACAGAGAAGTACTCCATGTAAATCGGTCCAATCTTCATTCCAATAAAGGAAATAAAGAGCGCAAAACCGAGTACAAATATAAACCCGATAAGGGTTATACCGCTTTGTTTGTAAATTTTCATAGTCCCCATCCTGTTATCCCTGTTATTACTGACAATATAGCGCGTCTTTTACCTTTAACGCTAGTGTATGCCATTTCCGACCCGCGAGAAATCAGCACAGCCTTTCTCAAAATCAAAATTGAGCCAAATTCCCACTGCCCGGCCCAATAAGTTTTCTTCCGGCACGAAACCCCACTCACGGCTGTCGTTGCTGCGATCCCTGTTATCGCCCATCATGAAGTAGTAACCTTCCTCCACAACCCACTGCCCATTGCGACTGCCGCTGCGATCATGTAACAGTATATTGTGATTCGCATCACCCAACTGCTCCCAGAAAAGTGAAGCGTCGACTGCCGGTGTTGTACACTTGACGTTACTGCTTTCAAAACGGCCCTCGGAGTTTGTTTTCACTTTTTCACCGTTAATAAAAAGCTGCTTGTCGCGATAGGTGATCGTGTCACCGGGTAAGCCCACGGCGCGTTTAATAAAATTCACACTGGGATCTTTCGGATACCGGAAAACCACGACATCACCACGTTTGGGCTCCCCGACATCAATGATTTTCTTATTCAATACCGGTAAGCGGACACCGTAAGAAAACTTATTCACCACGATAAAGTCACCCACCAGCAATGTGGGTATCATTGAGCCGGAAGGTATCTTGAACGGTTCAAACAGAAATGACCTGAATACCAGCACAATAAGAAGAACGGGGAACAGGGAACGGGCATATTCAACCATAACCGGTTCACGAGGCGGCTCGATACTCTTTTGAACCGAGCGATCCATACGCCTCTGTCTAAACAGCAGGCTGTCCACCAGCCAGATGAACCCGGCAAGTGACGTCAACACTACCAGCACCAATGAAAAATCAATATTCATTCTTTTTTTCCTGTTCAGGATTCAGCCGACTTGGGCGATCCTATTTTTTTGTATCCTGTTGCAGAACTGCCAAAAATGCTTCCTGGGGTATTTCAACACTGCCGACCTGCTTCATGCGTTTCTTGCCGGCTTTCTGTTTTTCCAGTAACTTGCGTTTGCGTGATGCGTCACCGCCATAACATTTGGCCGTGACATTTTTGCGAAGCGCCTTGACCGTCGTTCTGGCGATAACCTGGGCGCCGATGGAAGCCTGGATCGCCACATCGAACATTTGCCTTGGTATCAACTCCTTCATATTGCTGGCCAGTTCGCGACCGCGACGTTGAGCCAGATCACGATGCATGATCAGTGAAAGTGCATCAACCCGCTCACCATTAATCAGAACATCAACACGAACAAAAGGTCCATCGGTGAAACGAACAAAATGATAGTCAAAGGATGCGTACCCACGACTGACGGACTTCAGCCGGTCAAAAAAGTCGAGAACCACCTCTGATAGTGGTAACTCATACTGAATGGAAACCTGGCCACCAAGGTAATTCATACCTATCTGCCTGCCACGTTTTTCCTCACAAAGACCAATAACCGACCCGACATAATCCTGTGGTACCAGGATATCGGCCTGTATGATGGGTTCGCGTATTTCAGCGATTTTATTAACCGCCGGCAGTTTGGCAGGGTTTTCGAGAGTTAAAATTTCGCCATTGGTCAACTCTACTTCATAGATGACAGTTGGTGCCGTGGTAATCAGGTCGACAGCATACTCGCGCTCCAATCGTTCCTGGACGATATCCATGTGCAACAGGCCAAGAAAACCGCAACGGAAACCGAAACCCAGTGCCTCGGAAGTTTCAGGTTCGAAACTCAGAGACGCATCATTCAATTGCAGTCTCTCAAGCGCTTCCCGCAGATCGGGATAGTCATCAGCTTCTGTCGGAAACAGACCGGCAAATACCCTGGGTTGCATGGTTGCAAAACCCGGTAACGGTTCATTTGCAGGTGATTTTGCCTGCGTAATGGTGTCACCAACCGGTGCACCATGAATATTCTTGATACTGGCAACGAGAAAGCCTACCTCACCTGCTGACAACTCGTCCCGGAGTTCACGTTTGGGGGTAAATACACCTAACTGATCCACCTGGTGTTGATCTTTTGAAGACATCAACTCTATCTTGTCACGCCTGCTAACCACACCATCAACCACCCGGATCAACGACACAACTCCAAGGTAATTATCAAACCAGGAGTCTATGATCAGCGCTTTAAGGGGAGCATCGGGATCACCTTTGGGTTTGGGGACATCACGAACCAATCGCTCCAAAATCTCTAAAATCCCATTACCGGTTTTGGCACTGACCTCGAGTGCATCAACCGCCTCGATACCGATAATGTCCTCAATTTCCTGCTTGACCCGTTCAGGCTCTGCTGACGGCAGGTCAATTTTATTCAATACCGGAATGACTTCCAGTCCGAGTTCGACTGCGGTATAACAATTGGCCACGCTTTGAGCTTCGACACCCTGGGCCGCGTCCACCACCAGTAAAGCGCCTTCGCATGCAGCCAGTGAACGCGAAACCTCGTAGGAAAAATCAACATGCCCCGGGGTGTCAATGAAATTCAAATGATAAACCTGGCCATCCTGGGATTTGTAGTCCAGGGTAACACTTTGGGCTTTGATTGTGATACCACGCTCTCTCTCAATATCCATGGTATCAAGTACTTGTGCAGACATTTCACGTTCACTCAAGGCTCCACACAGCTGAATAAAACGGTCAGCCAGTGTCGATTTGCCATGGTCTACGTGGGCAATTATGGAAAAATTCCTGATGTAGTTTTGATCCATATAATGCTTCAGTTGTGAATCTTCATACGTGGTCCCAGCGCTCAATATTCAAAGGCCATCCGTTGTAAACAACGAATGGCCTCCTTGTCTCCAACCCGTAATTATAACTGACTACAAGCTATCCCTCATCATTATCGCGAGGTGTATATGCAATAAAAGTGGCGGTGCCATTGCGCCATACACGCAACGCCACGGCGCGATCCGGTTCGATTTTTTCTACCAGGGCTTCAAATTTGTTCAGATTTTCCACACCCTGGTTGTTGATCATCAGGATTACATCACCCGGTCTCAGGCCGGCACGCCATGCATCATCACTATCAATATCAGTAATTTCCACACCGCCTTCAGGATCACCGAGTTCACCTCTGCGTTCGCTGTTGATATCATCAACCAGCAGCCCCAGGATATTTTCGGCCTTCTGTCCGCTATCGCCGTCGGTAGACGCAACCGTGTCCTCACCGTCCAGGGCATCCAGTGTGACGTCGAAAATCTTTTCCTTACCGTCACGGCTTACCCTGACGGTTGCCTCTGTCCCAGGCGGGTTTGCTCCGACCAGTGGTGGCAAATCATTCCAGGTTTCAACCGGTGCATCATTGAATGCCAGGATGACATCACCGGGCATAATACCTGCACGGTCCGCTGAGCCATCGTCGGTTACATCATTAACCAGCGCACCCACAGGACGGTCAAGCCCCAGTGCCTCGGCCATTTCACGCGTGACTGCGCCAACAATAACACCCAGCAGGCCGCGCTCAACCTTACCGGTCTCGCGTAACTGTTTTGCTGTGCTGATCGCCACTTCAATGGGAATTGAAAATGACAAACCAATGTAACCACCACCCGAGCTGAGAATCCAGGAATTAATACCGATGACTTCGCCATTCATATTAAGCAATGGCCCACCGGAGTTGCCACGGTTGATAGCAACATCGGTTTGTATAAAAGGTACGTATTGTTGGGCCCGGTTGGTCCTGCCCTTGGCGCTGACGATACCTGCAGTGACGCTTTGTTCGAAATTGAATGGAGAACCGATGGCTGCAACCCACTGACCGGCCTTGACCGACTCCGACTCGCCCAATCTCAGAAATGGCAGATCCTCTTCCGCGCTGATCTTGAGAACAGCAATATCGCTGGATTCATCAGAACCAACTATTTCTGCCTCGAACTCACGACGATCCGCCATCCGGATGATGATTTCATCGGCATCAGCAACAACATGATGATTGGTCAGAATATAACCATCTTCATCATATATAAATCCCGACCCGGCTCCCATGCGATCCGGCTCACCACCACCGGGTTCACCGGGCACATTGAAGTAGCGTCTGAAAAACTCCGGAATCTCGGGGTGGTTTTCACCACGCCGGTTGCGTTGGTCGCCATTCTCATCGGGTTCCCTTGAGCTACGCGTACCAAACTGGGTGACTCGAATATTCACAACCGCAGGACCTGCTTTTTCCACCAGTTCTGTAAAGTCCGGCAGACCGGTCACTTCTGCAGTGGCAGGCAAACTCATCAACAGCATGCCGAGCGCTGCGAACAGTAAGGTAACTTTTTGTCTCATCATTTAACTCCTGGATAAAAGATAATAAAAACGGTTTAGTTGTGTTCCGGCTTTTCAAAACTGCCAGAACATATATTGGGTGTTGCAGAGGAAAAACAAATGCTTATGTCGAGTGAACTGAGAACATTGCGGACAGTTCGCCGCTGTTTTGTTAAGCGAATGATCAACCAGGCTGCCAAAATGCCACCGGTGAGCGTAGCCGCGTCAACCAGTACCGGACTGAGCTGTAGCCAGGCAGCAATACTAAAGGCGGTGAATGCACCAGCAAGTGCCGCCAGCAACGGCCAGCCATAGGATGCAAACACCAGTTTCAGATACACCTGCTCTGGAACTGCAAGGGTTAGCATTTGACCTGATTCAACTTCAAGCTCATTTCTCGCCAACTCTAAAACAACAGGTTTGTTTCGTACCAGTTTTGCGAACAGGCCGGCACCGCAACCCTTTCCATTGTCGCAAGCCGTGCAACCCGAGCGTGTACCCATACGCACCCAAAGCCGTTCATTCTCGCAACGCAAAACCTGCACATTCTGTTCGATCATACCAATCCAGAAAACCTTTAATTGGAAGCGACAGAAAGTGCCATTTCATTAGCGATAGCTTTTACTGTGATTGCCGGAACTTCACCGATAACAGTAATCTGCAGGTCACCCTGCTGCCTTGTATACGCATTATTGGTACCCAGCTGACTCACACCGGGTTTGACTGCCGCTTCAATACCCTTTTGTTCGACATATACAGATACCGCAGCCAGACCATCGCTATAAACCATGTGTTCGTACACACCATCAGCGCCGGTCTTGTGACTGTGCGAAGCCAACTGGAAACCCGGTGGCAATTTGGCCGGCTGCCATCGTGGACTGGAACGGGTTACCACCGTATTTAGCAAGCTGAAAGTTTTCATCTCGATGAAGTCCTCAGCGCGTGAATCTGATTCAAGTTCACTCATATCAACTGCAGAGCCAATCGCGAAATCTGTAAACATCAGTTTGGCTATCGGTTTGTGATCAGCGTCAAACAGTACCCATTTCAACAGCAAACCCGTCTGTTCCTCCAGCCAGAAGTCATATCCATATCGAAAACTGTCTTCAGGAGAGATCGTTACACGCTGGGCCGTGTGACCGGCAATCCTCGCTTCTCCGCCGGACTCAAGCCGGTAACCGGTGTTTTCAGAATCGATCACAGATAAGGGAAGCTCGGGAAAGTATGAACTGGCTACAACCTGGTCTTCAACAACGGATAACGAATCCTGCAGCACACAGCGTACTCCTTCCCTGTTACGGATAACTTCGCGGTGCGGGCCGCTGATGGAGTACAGTCGTTCACGTACCCCGGTTTCATCGGTTACGTGTGTAATGCGCATGGTTTCAACCCCACCATCACGAACATAAACAAATGTCCCCTGGTAGCTCATCTGACTCATGGCAGTGGTCATGCGTTCGAGCCACTCTCGAGCCTGGCCAGGCTGCCCGGCCGTTGCCAGTGTGCTGAAACTGACCGAAATCAGAAGCAGCAGGGCCTTACGCGGCAAAACACTCATCAATTTTCAGTGGTGTCAAGCTCAGAACCGGGTTCAGCCGATTCGGATTTGTCATTGGAATTATCTGCAACGGATGTTGCAGGCGTAGCAACAATAGGCACGAAGGAAACAAAACCCTGTCTGCCTGCCGTTCTTGCCATTTGATTATGACGCAGCAGATAGGCATTGAGACGATTTGAACCAGCCTGCTGTTCCGGTGCGAAACTGGCTGCCTGTGATACCGGTAATCGAGCCACGGTATTTGGACTGACAAACGGCTGATTGGCCGGAACAGTCTGTGCCGTATCGCCCTCGCCTGGAACCTGACCGGGTTGCGGCGAGGTAACCACGATGGCCATTAAAGCAACACTGGCAGCAATAGCCAGGCCGGATACCGGCTTTAACCAACGATTACTGCGCCAGGCAGACACCGTTGGCACTTCTTCCAAATCAAGGGACTCACTGAGCTTAATACTCAGACCGGTGACCACCTGTTTACTGCCCGGTTGCCGGATACAATCACGAATCAGGTGATAACGTTCCCAGGTTTCGCACATCTCGTCGTCAGAAAATAATCTGCGTGTCAGAAACGAACCGGCTTCACTGGAAATCTCACCATCCATTAGGCTGGAAAGATGTTCTAAAGATTCCTTACTCATTTTTACTACTACCTGTGCCGGATACCTGTTTCAGGTATCACTATTTATTCCCCACTCTCATTGTGACCACTAAGAAGGGGTTTTAGTTTCTCATCAATCGCTTCACGGGCCCGAAATATTCTCGAGCGGACCGTACCGATGGGACATTCCATGGTGATTGCGATTTCTTCATAGCTCATACCATCCATCTCGCGGAGCATGATGGCGGTACGTAAATCTTCCGGAAGACCGGCAATGGTGCCAAACACCGTTCGCTCGATTTCTTCACGCAACAGTTCATTTTCAGGGGTGCTGGTTTCTCTTAGCCGGTCACTTATGCCGTATTGCTCGGCGTCAACCGCATCAATATCACTGCTTGGCGGTCGCCGGTTTTTCGCAACAATCCAGTTTTTCGCAGTATTGATGGCGATTCGATACAACCAGGTGTAAAAAGCGCTGTCGCCCCGAAACCTTTTGATTGCGCGGTAAGCCTTGATAAATGCTTCCTGCGCAACGTCCTGTGCCTCTGAAGGATCAGACACATAACGCGACACCAGGCTAACTATGCGGTGCTGATATTTTTGTATCAGCAGGTCAAAGGCGCGTTTATCGCCTTTTTGTACCCGCTCTACCAGCAATTGATCGACATTGGCTTCGCTCACTCCGCCCTGCACTCCACGTGTTTGTACCGGTCCTGCACTGAGTGGCATTGTCGGTAATGGGTCCCGGGGTAATGACCCCGGTTTAATTATTCTAACCGCTTGGAGCGTTGTCATACGCCCTTCCCCTCTAACGTTGAGCTTAGCATGAATAAATTCAATCCTGATTTACCGTTACGTTGCACGCTATGACCTGTTCTTTATGCGGTGGTTCCCAATCCCGGGAATTTTTTTGAGGCATGTGTGAATCCTTATACGGCGTCAGGCAATCTGCTATATGCAGCATTACCCATGCAATGCGATAATAACGGGTTCAAATATGATTAATTCATGAGTGGGTGCAGGCCTTTCGGCAATCACCGATTCAAAACCAAAAAGGCAGACATCAATATGGAATTTCTCAAATCCCTGGGTATTAAAGATATGAACTCCGGCGCCTACCTGGGCAACGGTCAATGGTCAAGCACTACCGATGCAGGTGTTAAAGAATCGGTTAATCCATCAACCGGTGACGTCATCGCACGTGTATACGGAGCCTCTGCAGATGATTATGAAACACTGGTGAATCATTCGAGGGAAGTATTCAAGGAATGGCGACAGGTGCCCGCACCTGAACGCGGTAATGCCATTCGCCTGTGCACAGAAGCACTGCGTAAACACAAGGATGCACTGGGCAGCCTGGTCAGCCTGGAGATGGGCAAGATCAAGGCTGAGGGTGATGGTGAAGTCCAGGAAATGATCGACATCGGTGATTTCGCGGTTGGCCAGTCACGTATGTTGTATGGCAACACAATGCATTCAGAGCGCCCCTTGCACCGTATGTACGAGCAGTGGCACCCACTTGGTGTCGTTGGTGTGATTTCAGCTTTCAATTTCCCTGTTGCGGTTTGGGCATGGAACGCTTTTATCGCAGCCATCTGTGGTGACACAACCATCTGGAAGCCAGCACACAGCGGCCTGTTGTGCTGTGTCGCGGTACAGAACATCTGCAACGCAGCACTGGAGGAAGGTGGCTATCCGTCAATCTTCCATTGCTTTATGGAAGATGGTCATGATCTGGCCGAGCGTTTTGTCAATGACAAGCGTGTCGACCTGATATCGTTCACCGGTTCCACCAATATAGGCCGGCAGGTAGGTCAGAAAGTCGCCGCCCGTATGGGCCGAAGCCTGCTGGAACTGGGTGGCAATAATGCCATTATCATGGATGAAACGGCTGACCTGGAAATGTGTATCCCCGGTATCGTTTTCGGTGCTGTTGGTACTGCCGGTCAGCGCTGCACATCTACCCGCCGTTTAATCGTCCATGAATCCATCATGGAGCGTGTCACCGATGCCCTGGTCAATGCTTACCAGCAGGTGACCATTGGTGACCCGCTTGACCCTTCCACGCTGATGGGCCCGCTGACTGATGAGTCTGCAGTCGGTTATTTTGAAGCAGCTGTGGCCACTGCCGTGAGCGAGGGCGGCAAGGTCCTCGCGGGTGGTAAACGCCTGGACCGTCCCGGCAGCTTTGTTGAGCCGACCATCATTCTTGCCAAAAACGAATGGCAGATCGTACAGGATGAAACATTTGCACCGATTCTCTATGTCATTCCGTTCAGTGACCTCGACGAAGCCCTCGCCATCCACAATGACGTGCCCCAGGGACTTTCTTCTGCAATATTCACCATGAACATCCGTAATGCCGAACGGTTCCTGGCGGCGGCGGGTTCAGACTGTGGTATCGCAAATGTCAATATCGGCACTTCCGGCGCCGAGATTGGCGGCGCTTTCGGTGGTGAAAAAGAAACCGGCGGTGGTCGTGAGTCCGGCTCTGATTCCTGGAAGTTCTATATGCGCCGTCAGACCAATACCATTAACTGGGGTACCGATCTGCCATTGGCGCAAGGTATCAAGTTTGACCTGTAGACTGGAAACACAGTAGTCAGATCATGTATTCACTGATACGAAGAGCCCTGTTTATTGCAGATCCGGAGACTGCGCACGGGCTCGCACTGGAGGGCCTGCGCCTGGGTTACGGCGTAGGCGCCACCCATCTGCTTTGCAAAACCCGAAGCCTGCCCGTAACAGTGATGGGTTTACAGTTTCCAAACCCCGTGGGTATGGCTGCGGGCATGGACAAAAACGGCGACTATATCGGTGCGCTCGGCAGTGTCGGTTTCGGATTTATTGAAATCGGAACCGTCACCCCACGCCCGCAACCGGGCAACCCCAAGCCCCGCATCTTCCGTTTGGAGAAGGCCAACGCCATGATCAACCGGCTGGGCTTCAACAACAAGGGAGTGGACTACCTGGTTCGCCAGGTAAAAAAACAACGCTTCAGCGGCATACTCGGCATCAATATCGGTAAGAACTTTGATACACCAAATGACAAAGCTGCAGATGATTACCTTGTCTGCCTGGAAAAAGTCTATCCCCATGCCGACTACATCACGATCAATATATCCTCGCCAAACACCCGCGGTTTACGGGATTTACAGGATGCTGAACAATTCGACAGTTTACTGGCAACATTGAATAGCAAGCGACTGGAATTGGCAGATGAATTTCAAAAACGCGTGCCGCTGGTGATCAAGGTTGCACCCGACCTCGAAGACGAGCAGATTCCCGGCATGGCGCAGGCCGTTGTGGAGAATGAATTTGACGGCTTGATCGCAACCAACACGACAATCTCCCGCGATGCGGTTAAAGGCATGCGCTACGCTGACGAACAAGGTGGACTCAGCGGGGCACCCCTAAAAGACAAGGCCAACCATGTGCTGGCAGAGTTTCGTACTCACCTGCCGCCTGAAATAGCACTGATAGGCACCGGCGGTATCACTGAAGGCGCAGATGCAGCGGAGAAAATCGAACTCGGTGCTGATCTCGTGCAGTTCTACACTGGTTTTGTTTACAAGGGCCCGGACCTGGTTGGAGACAGCCTCAAAGCCATCAAGGCATACAGGACCGAATGAAGCGGATACTTAACGCTTCACTCAAACACCTCAACAGTTTTGCAGTCGAGGCCCGCGCCGGTCGATTACTGGAACTGGAATCTGAAGAAGATTTACAGAAGCTCATTCCCCAACACCGTTTTGATGTCACAAGCGACCTCATCCTCGGCGGTGGCAGCAATGTCGTGTTTGCGGGTGACATCGAAGGCACCGTCATACTGAACCGTGTGACAGGAAAAAAAATTGTTGAAGATGCGAACGAAGAGGTCGTGGTGGAGGCCTGCGCCGGGGAAAACTGGCACCAACTGGTGTTATGGTGCCTCGATCGTGGTCTGTCGGGTATTGAAAACCTGTCACTGATTCCCGGTCTTGTTGGTGCCGCACCAATGCAGAACATCGGCGCCTATGGTGTTGAACTGGCAGATGTACTCGATTCTGTGGTGACACTCGATTTACAAAACGGCGTAGCGCGTGAATTTAAACAGAAGGACTGTCACTTCAGTTACCGTAACAGCCGTTTTAAATCTGCCGATGCGGGCAAGTACCTGGTCACGGGAATTCGCTTGCGTCTGCAGCGCGGGTTCAAACCCAAACTTGCTTATAAGGGGTTAAGCGAAGAACTTCAATCGATGGGTATTGACTCCCCCACCGCCAAACAGGTCAGCGATTCAGTTATTCGCATTCGCCAGCGCAAACTTCCCGATCCAATGGTCAATGGCAACGCAGGCAGTTTTTTTAAAAACCCTGTTGTCAGTCGTGCAATGGCAGATTCGCTGGCAAAGGAGTTTGCAGATTTGCCGGTATATCCTGCAGGCAATAAAGCCAAACTCAGCGCAGGCTGGCTGGTTGAAGCGTGTGGCTGGAAGGGACGATCGATGGGCAGAGCTGCAGTTTCTGCGCAACACGCACTGGTGTTGATAAACATTGGTAATGCAACCGGAAGCGAGATACTCGAACTTGCAGATGCCATTTCTAAGTCAGTTCGGGCCAGGTTTGGTATTGAGCTGGAACCGGAACCGTTAATTATCCGGTCATAATGTGCAGGTGCCAATCAAGAGCAACGTCATCCCCGCGAAGGCGGGGACCTCTTAATGCTAGCAGAGCATTTAGTCGAAGAGGTTCCAAACCTGGCACTGCGTTTAATCGAAGAGCCCCTAACCTGGCACCGCACTTACTCGAAGAGGTCCCCGCCTTCGCGGGGATGACGTTGTCTCTTCCTGGCCTCTTGCTCAGACTCAGAAAGCGTTAATGCCTGTCAGTTCTCTACCGATCACTAACTGATGAATTGTTTCCGTACCCTCGTAAGTAATTACACTTTCAAGGTTCAACATATGCCGTATTGCGGTGTGCTCTACGGTGATCCCGGCACCACCGAGAATATCGCGGCAATCCCGTGCGATATCCAATGCCATTCGCACATTGTTCCACTTCGCCAGGCTGACCTGCGTAGGCTCCATCCTGCCGGCATCCTTCAGACGGCCAAGCTGAAGGGATAACAGCTGAGCAGTAGTAATTCTTCGCGCCATATCGGCAAGGCGAATTTGTATTGCCTGGTTGGCTGCAAGTGGCCGACCGAACAGTTTACGGTCAGCGGTATAATCCACCACCTCGGTAAGACAGGCAATCGCGGCGCCGATGGGGCCCCAGGTAATACCGTAACGTGCTTGTGTCAGGCAACCCAAAGGTCCTTTAAGCCCGACAACATTAGGTAAACGATTGGCTTCCGGCACACGAACATTGTCAAAAAATAGACCAGAGGTAACCGATGCCCGGAGTGACATCTTGCCGTGAATTTCCTGTGCTTCAAAACCGGGCATACCCTTTTCCAGCACAAAACCCATTATGCCGTCCTCGGTGTTTGCCCAGACGATAGCAATATCAGCGATATTGCCATTGGTAATCCACATCTTTGAACCATTGACGATCCAGTCATGGCCATCACGCCTGGCATTTGTCTTCATACTGGCGGGATCAGAACCACCATGCGCTTCGGTCAGGCCAAAACAACCAATAACCTTACCTGCCGCCATGTCCGGCAACCATCGTTGTTTCTGCTCTTCTGATCCATAAGCGTAGATTGGATGCATACACAGGCTGGACTGAACCGAGGCGAAACTACGCAAACCGGAATCACCACGCTCAAGTTCCTGGCAGATCAGCCCATACGACACACCATTGAGCCCGGCACATCCATACCCTTCCAGGCTTGACCCCAACAAACCCAGTTCAGCCATTTCCGGGATCAACTCCATTGGAAATACAGCCTTGTCAAAAGCATCGGCCATCAAAGGTAATGCCCGTTCATCAACAAAGCGGGCAACGGTGTCCTGGATCATTTGCTCTTCTTCAGTCAGAAGGCTGCGGACATCGAATAAATCGGTGGGATTCAGTGTGGCCATGGGAACTCCGTGGGGTGTAGTTTTTGGTTAATTCAGATATCGCTATTCTAATTTGCCAGGCGGCCACAGTCACGGGCTATCACGTGGCTAAAAGAGGTAATCCGGATATAAGCTGGCATCGACAAAGTTCCTGGTAACCGTTTCGAAATCGTAGCCGTGATTTGCACGGTAGACTTCGAAATTATAGTCAATCCGGTAGTTATTATGGAACAGTGCACTGCCGATAACGTTTGTCGCCTTTTCCGGAAGAGAATTCAAACAAATATTGAGGGCATGTCTTTAGCCATGTAGCTGATACCGGCAGGTCAACCAGGATTTCGAACTCCGCTGGGAACATGGCCGGTTGCGACATGCTCTCTCGCCGAGTCGCAATGCACCTGCTGGTCATCAAAGAAGATATCAGCTCCAAAAGCTGCCAGGAATGGTCCCTTTGGTTTACCACCCAGGAAAAGTGCCTCATCTATTCGAATGCCCCACTTTCTGAGTGTCAGGATGACCCGTTTGTGGGCCGGTGCAGACCTTGCCGTGACCAGTGCCGTGCGAACAGGGTTGTTTTCAATCGGGTAGGCCGACTGGATATTTTGCAGGGCCTGCATCAGCGGTTTGAACGGACCGTCCGGCAAGGGCGTCTCGGCACGTTGTTTTTCCTGCTGGGAAAATGCCTCCAACCCTTCGGACTGATACACCTTCTCGGCTTCGTCGCTGAATAATACTGCATCGCCATCAAATGCAATGCGCAACTGGTCACCACCAGGTCTGTGTTGTGCGCCGGGCAGAATCATTGCCGATGCGAAACCCGCCTTCAGAGCCTGGCGCACGTCGTCTGCATGACCAGACAAAAACAGGCCGGTGCCTATGGCCTTCATGTAACGAAATGGACTCTCACCGTTGGTGAATACTGCGCGCTCAATATCCAGGTCATGATGCTCAATACTATTGAAGATTCTCAGACCGGAATCGGCGCTGTTGCGGGACACAAGAATGACCTCAACACCCTGATGGCCCGATGCACCGGCATTGAGTGCCAGCAGCTTTTTGACCAGTTGAAAGGCCTCACCAGGTGCCAGAAATTCATTTTCCCGGTCAATCTGATAGCGGGCATAAGCTTCGAGACCCTGCGACTCAAACACCGCGTGACTCTCATCCAGGTCAAACAATGCACGCGAGGAGATCGCTACGATCAGCGGCTTGATGTTATCCCGCGTCTGCAGGTTGTTTTCATGGATCCTGGTTTCTTCCATGTTTACAGCTTAACAGGGCCTCTATCAAAACATGAGAATGTCAGGCTAAGCTTAACGAAACTGTTCGTTCAATATCCTTTCTTCCAGCGAATGGTCCGGATCAAATAACAGCTTCAACTCGATATTTTTGTCTTCAAATGCATCTACCCTGACGATATCACGTACCTCGTATGCATCCGCCGTTGCGCTGACAGCGCGCTTGTAATGATCAAGCACTTCAAAGCTGACACGGGCGGAACTCGGAAGTATCGCACCGTTCCAGCGTCTCGGCCGGAACGGGCTGATAGGCGTCAGCGCCAGCGCGTCAGTGCCGAGGGGCAATATGGGCCCTCGTACTGAAAAATTATAAGCAGTACTGCCGGCAGCCGTCGCCAGTAACACACCGTCACAGACCATTTCTTCCACTTTTACCGAGTCATTAACGAGGACACGGATATGGGCAGCCTGGTTGGTCTGGCGCAATAGCGAAATTTCATTGATAGCCAATGCGCTGGTCTCTGTGCCTGATTCAGTCAGCACTTCCATTCGCAACGGGTTAAGACTCACCAGCCTTGCAGTAGCGAGCCTTTCCACCAGGCCATCTTCACTGTAACGGTTCATAAGAAAGCCAACGTTTCCGATCTTCATCCCGAAAACCGGCATATTCTTCGAAATGACACGATGCAACGTTCGCAACATGAACCCGTCACCACCAAGGGCCACAATGACATCTGCTTCATCCAGCGGAGCCTGGCCATAGCGCTTCTTCATCAACGTGGCAGCCTCCCCTGCGGAATCAACCCGGCTCGCAACAAAGTGAATGCGTGCCATGTTCATTTCGTACTCGATTTTGTCAGCAGACTTTCAAAGGAACGGACAGCGACTGACACGGTTGCATAATCCATCGATGGCAAACCCTGCATATCATTGAGCATAAGGGAAACATGCTCAACCGCGTCACTATTGGCCTCTACCCAGCTTTTGACCGGGTCTTTGTCATTCGGAAATGCTTCCAGCACCTGGCTGGCCAGTCTTCGATGCTGTGAATAGAGCTCATCACGCAAGTTACCACGTGCATGTGCATGCCATTGACCGGCAACCGGCAATTTTTCCACGCTTTCACGTAACCATTTCAGACCCAGGCGGTCACCCAGGCCAAAAAAGACGTTAGCCACTTTGAGCACATCGTCGTTCCGCCTCGCAGCTGTTTCAACCACATCAAGGGCGGGATAGAGCAAATGTAACCTGGCCACCTGAATCGCCAGGGGTTTTGGCATGCCGTCCGCAATCAGTGGATCTGCCTTTTCCTGAACCTGTGCCTTTTCCACGGCGTTAAGCGAGTGACTTATTTTCTTCCCCAATACTTCCATACCGGGTGAAAGGCGCTCGATGCTGGCACGGATATCCAGCTTGTCATGGCTCTGGTTGAGTAGCCAGCGGGTGGTCTGCCTTAGCAGATTCCACATCGACAAGCTTGCATTGACCTGGGATTCAGAGCCGGTCTTGTTATCCAGGGCTTCAATCTTGCCCCAGAAATCACGTGCCTTAAAAATTTCCCGGGCAATGGTGAATGCCCTGGCAACTTCTGCAGCACTGGCACCGGTATCTTCATGCATACGCAATGCAAATGAGGAACCCATGCGATTGACGAGGCTATTGGTGACCTGGGTTGCGATGATTTCGCGTTTCAGACGGTGTCCATGCATGTAGTCGCTATATTTTTCCTGCAGAGGTTTTGGAAAGTAGCGTTGCAGTTCCTGTGATAACCATGGGTCTTCAGGTATATCTGAATCCAGCAGTTGACCATAGAGCATGATTTTGCTGTAGGACAACAGGACTGAAAGTTCCGGCCGGCACATGCCCAGGCCTACACCACGCCGCCTGGTCAGTTCCTCATCATGCGGCAATTTCTCCAGATCACGATCCAGAATGCCCTCACTTTCAAGCACGGAAATAAAATGCTGCTTGGCCCCCAGGCGGGCGCCGGTTAGCTTTTCCATCATGGAAATGGTTTGTGTTTGCAGATAATTATTGCGCAATACCTGTTCCGCAACCTCATCGGTCATCTCTGCTAACAGTTTGTTCCTGTTAGCCTCCGTCAATTGGCCTGCTCGCATGACCTGGTTCAGAAGTATCTTGATATTGACCTCGTGGTCCGAGCAATCCACCCCAGCCGAGTTATCGATGAAATCCGTATTCATACGCCCCCCCGCCTGTGCGTATTCAATACGCCCGAGCTGGGTTAAACCAAGGTTTCCACCTTCGCCAACCACCTTGCAGCGCAAATCGGCGCCATTGATTCGCAACCAGTTATTCTGTGCATCTCCGACCTCGGCATTTCCTTCGCTGGTTGCTTTGACGTATGTGCCAATACCACCATTCCATAAGAGTTCGACTTCAGCTTTCAACAAAAGACGAATCAAATCATTTGGTGCCAGTTGTTTTTCCGCGGTATCCAGCCAGGCTCGCACTTCCCGGCTAATCGGAATACTTTTCTCGAGCCGTGAAAATATTCCACCGCCCTTTGAAATCAGTTCCTGCTTGTAATCGTCCCAGCCAGACCTCGGAAGATTGAATAATCGTTTGCGCTCTTTGAAACTCGCTTTGATATCCGGATCGGGATCCAGAAAAATATGCATATGGTTAAAAGCGGCTCTTAATTGAATCTGGGCCGAGAGCAGCATCCCGTTACCGAAAACGTCTCCCGACATATCACCGATACCCACCACGCTGAAAGGCTCTTTCTGGATGTTCTTACCCATTTCACGAAAGTGTCGCTTGACCCCTTCCCAGGCACCACGTGCGGTGATGGCCATGACCTTGTGGTCATAACCAACAGAACCGCCGGACGCGAATGCATCCCCCATCCAGAAACCACGCTTCAGGGCAATCTCATTGGCGGTATCGGAAAACGTTGCAGTCCCTTTATCGGCAGCCACTACCAGGTACGGGTCATCTTCGTCATATCGAATCAAACCAGCCGCCGGGATGATTTTATCTTCATCTATATTATCAGTAACATCTATTAAGCCATTGATAAATATCTTATAACACTTAATAACTTCAGCCATTATCTGGTCACGACTTCCATTCTCTGGCAAGTGTTTAACAACAAACCCGCCTTTTGCACCCACCGGCACAATAATGGTGTTTTTGACGTTCTGGGCTTTCATCAGTCCAAGAACTTCTGTTCTGAAATCCTCTTTTCTGTCTGACCATCGCAAACCGCCACGGGCAACTTTGCCGCCACGCAGATGGACACCTTCAACAGCAGCGGAAAATACAAAGATTTCTCTGAATGGCAGTGGTTTCGGCAAATAAGGCATTTTGGAAGAGTCGAATTTGAAACTCATGTATTCATGCAAGCCGCCATCTTCTGCCTGTTGATAAAAATTGGTTCTCAAGGTGCCCTTGATGGCCTCGTAAAATGAAAACAGGATGCTGTCTTCATCAATACTGCTTATTCGGGACAGGGAGAGCTTGAATACCTTTTTAATAGTTTCAACCTGGACATCCCGGGCCTTCCTGCGCGCAGCTACCACACTCTCCAGCAACTCCAGCAGAACCTTGTCATCGCAGTATTTCAAGGTCGAAAGACTGCGGAATATCCGGCGCAGGTTTTTGGCTGCCAGTTCTTTGCGATAGTCGCTTTCACTATCCCGGGCAGGGTTGAACATGGCAGCAAAAAGTTCTACCAGTAACCGCGCCATCAAGGGATGTTTCGACAGGGTTTCTTCCATGTATGTCTGTGAATAGGGAATACCGGTCTGCAACAGGTACTTGCAATAGGCCCGAACACCTTTGACCTGTCGCCAATGAAGCTGACAAGCGAGAATCAGACCATTAAATCCATCACTGACCGTGATACCACGCCAGGTATTCTCAAAAGCCTGTTGGAAACTTTCCCGCACCACCTCGATATCCAGGTCTTTCCCATGGCCGTATACCATGTCGAAATCCTGGACCCAGATACTCCCCCGGCTTTCAAACCTCAGCTGGTAGGGTCTTTCACTGATAATGTGCAATCCCATATCCTCAAGCATCGGCAGTACTTCCGATAATGGAATAGGCTGGTTTTTTTTGAAAATCTTAAAACGGATAATACCGGTGTCTTTGTTCTCCGGGTCCGTGCCCTTTACCCGCGGCCGGTAGAGACTTAACTGCAGATCATTCTCGTCTCTTAATAAGTCAATTTTTACTATGTCATACGCACCGACCCGCGGCGAGACATCTTCCATATAGGCCGCTGGAAAAGCTTTACCAAACCTCCGCGCCAGCTTTAATCCGGCCTCTTCGCCGTGATTCTGTACCAGGGTATTGGTGAGCTCATCGTTCCAGGAGCGCAGGGCCCTGATGATCTTGTCCTCGAGCGCGTTCACATCAGGCTGTGGTTCAGCACCTTCTTTCGGCCGGATAATGACATGCAGGCGGGCCAGGGCGGAATCTGACAGCTGTATCATGTAATCCAACCTGATGCCTTTCAGGGCCCGTTTGAGAATTCCCTGGATCTTTTCCCTGTTTTCCGTATTCCAATGGTCCCTTGGGATATAAACCAGGCAGGAGAAAAACCGCCCAAATCGTTCCCTGCGGATGAGCAGGCGAACCGTTTGACGTTCCTGCAAATCAAGCACACCCAATGCAATAGACAATAACTCAGTACTGCTGGCCTGGAACACTTCATCCCTCGGCAGCGTTTCCAGCGTGTGCAACAACGATTTCCACGCATGGAGGTTCTCTTGAAGACCCGAGTTTTCCAACACCGTTTTGACCTTCATGGCAATCAATGGTGTGTCAGCGATCCGCTCCTGGTAGGCAAGTGAGGTAAATAAACCGAGAAACCGGTGCTCTCCAACAATTTTCCCGTTTTCATCGAATCGCAACACGCTGATATAATCCATGTATCCGCCTCGATGCATCGGAGAACGTGAATTTGCCTTGGTAATGATCAGTGGTGCACTCGGGTTAAATCGTGATTCATCGCCGACCCTGGCTATCGGACGGCTCAGTACGGTCTTGCCGTCTTCCCGCAACAAACCCAGGCCTGTGCCATCGATTACTTTCAGGGAGGCGACATTGCCTTTCTCAACGATGTCATAGCTACGTGCGCCAATAAACATGAAATGATCATCATCAACCCATTTCAGAAATTTCACGCATTCTTTTTGTACCTTTTCAGGTAAGTCCGGTGCATCCTTCCCGAATTCAGAAATCACCCGTTTGAGGCTTTTTTTCATGGGTTGCCAATCTGCAACGGTCGCGCGAATCATGACCAGTCGACTCTGAAGCTGTTTTTCTATTGAAGCGAGCACCCTTCGGTCAGTCTGCTTATCGAGGTGCATGTGAATAAACGATTCCTTTATCGAAGTCTTCGTGGATTTGCTCAGAATAGACTTCAGTTGGCCACCTGCATCCCGCTCAACATTCAATACCGGGTGAACAATCAGGTGTACCCCAAGGTTCAGTTCCTGCATCACCATACTGGAGGTATCCACCAGGAATGGCATGTCATCGTTAGACATTTCCACGACTGTATGCTGGCAATCCCAGCCATCACGTGCTTTTTCGGGGTTGAACACGCGGATCGACGGATTTCCTTTATTTCTGTGTTTTAAGAATTCAAGCTGGTTGATCACCATGCAAGCTGCATTGTCCGGTGTATTGTGGTTCAGCTCAGCTAACGGCACCCGTTTGAAGAACACATCACAAAATAAACCAACCTGCTTTGCTTCGGCTGCTCCCAATTGTCCGGTCAATGCGGTTTTTACTTTTTTGAGCAATGATTGTTTGTCGTTCGCACTATTGGATTTCATCAAATCACCCTGCCCTGTTGGCACAAACATTGGTCCGACAACCGACATGACCGGCCCGGAAGTAGAGGCGAATTATAAAGACTTTACCTAAGAGAAACATTATTTTAACGATACCCAAGTCACTTTACGGCTTTCTCCAGCCAGGGAAAAACCCCTCTGTTTACTGCTTCCGGTTGACCTGCTCGACCTGACTGGTTAACCTCTATATATCTTTAAATCAGGATAGAAAGATATATGCCCTCCAAGATGGATTTGGCACATGCTTCGCAACATTTCCGGCTCCTGTCCGACAGCACCCGTTTACGTTTGCTGATGCTGGTTGAGCGCGAGGAACTGAGCGTTGCCGAACTGGCTGCCATTACGCAACTGGCTCAACCACGGGTTTCAACCCACCTCGCAAAACTGAAGGAAGCGGGCCTGGTCAGTGATCGTCGTGATGGTGTGTCCGTGTTTTACCGCATGGCTGCCACCATCGTTGACCCTGGTCTTAACGCCTTGTGGGAGTTGTTACGCGCAAACACCTCCGACCCGCTGATACAAAAGGACCTGGCACGCATACCACAGGTACTGAATGCACGCAGCGGCAATTCAAACTGGGCAGATAGCGTCGCCGGAGACATGGAGCGCCACTATTCACCAGGCCGGACGTGGGAGGTCACGACACGCACGATCGTTCAGTTGCTCGAACTCGGAGATGTACTGGACGTTGCTTCCGGGGACGGCGTATTGGCTGAGATACTGGCACCCGGCGCGCGCAGCATACAGTGCCTGGACATCAGTCAAAAGGTGGTCAATGCGGGGAAAAGACGTTTACGTAATTACCCCAATGTCAAATTTGCAACGGGTGACATGCATGATCTGCCGGTTGCGGATGAGTCATTCGACACGGTTTTGCTAATGCATGCATTGACCTACACCAATGAACCGCAAAAAGTCTTCAACGAGGCCAAACGGGTACTGCGTCCCGGTGGACACCTGCTGGCGGCAACGCTTCAAAAACATCCGCACAAGAACGCGGTAGCAGCCTACAACCACCTCAATCTCGGGTTCACAGAATCGCAGTTACACAAATTTTGCATCCAGTCTGGTCTTGAACCGCAAAACATCCAGATGTCGGCTGTTGAGAAACGCACCCCCAATTTTGAGGTGCTGACGCTGATGGCCAGCAAGCCAGGCCAGGCACCTTCCTGATTAGAATATGAACCGGTAATAAAATGTACTCTCAAACTTTCAAAAATCCGACCCGCGCTGCGCAGTTCCAAAAGTTGTTGTCTGAAAAAATCCTGATACTCGATGGTGCAATGGGAACCATGATCCAGGCATTCGAATTCAATGAAGATGATTTTCGTGGCTCGGAATTCAAGGACCACCCCTTACCGCTGCGTGGTAATAACGACCTGCTGACCCTCACCCAACCTGAAAAAATCGCCGGCATTCACCGGGCATTTCTGCAGGCAGGTGCGGATCTGATCGAAACCAATACCTTCAACAGTACAAGCATCTCCCAGGCCGATTACGGTATGGAGCACCTTGTCAGGGAATTAAATTTTGCCGCCGCTCAACTGGCTCTGACCGAAGCGGAATATTTTTCAGCACAGAATCCGGGCAGGCCCCGTTTTGTCGTGGGCTCATTGGGACCAACCAACCGCACGGCATCATTATCCCCTGATGTAAATCGTCCGGATTTCCGTAATGTCAGCTTTGAGGAATTACGCGAGACCTATGCAGAAGCGGCCACCGGATTACTTGAAGGCGGTTCTGACATCCTGATGGTGGAAACAGTTTTCGACACACTCAATTGCAAGGCTGCGCTGGTGGCCATAGATGATGTGTTCACCGAACTTGGATACCGGGTTCCCGTGATGATCTCAGGCACGATAACCGATGCCAGTGGCCGCACCCTGTCCGGTCAGACCGTTGCTGCCTTCTGGAACTCGGTGAGACATGCGAAACCCGCTTGTATCGGGCTCAATTGCGCCCTGGGAGCCACGGAACTGCGTCCGTGGTTACAGGAGTTGTCACGGGTGGCTGAATGCCCTGTCAGTGTTCACCCCAATGCCGGTCTGCCAAATGAACTGGGTGGTTACGATGATACACCTGAACAAATGGCCGCAGTGATTGCCGAATTTGCATCCGATGGACTGATCAATATTGCAGGTGGCTGCTGTGGAACACGACCGGAGCATATCAAGGCGATTGGCGCGGCGCTGAGCAACCAGGCGACGAGGATTCCACCAAAGCCCATCCCCTATTGCCGGCTCTCCGGCCTGGAACCTTTAACGCTTACGCCCGAGTTAAATTTCGTCAATGTCGGTGAGCGCACCAATGTGACCGGCTCCGCCGTATTCCGCCGCCTGATCCAGGCGGACGACTTTGAAGCCGCCGTCGAAGTTGCCAGGCAGCAGATCAGAAACGGTGCGCAGATCATCGACATCAACATGGATGAAGGCCTGCTTGATGGCGTCGCGGTGATGACCCGCTTTCTGCACCAGATTGCTTCGGAGCCCGATATTGCGCGGGTGCCGGTCATGCTTGACTCGTCCCGCTGGGAAGTGCTGGAGGCCGGACTGGCCTGTCTGCAAGGCAAGGGCGTGGTCAACTCAATCAGTCTGAAAGAAGGTGAGGCGGCATTTATTGCCCAGGCGCGCACCATATTGCGTTTTGGCGCAGCCGTGATCGTCATGGCGTTCGATGAAAACGGCCAGGCAGATAGCCTTGCGAAACGCGTCAGCTTTTGTGAAAGGGCATGGAAGCTTCTCACTCAAGAGGTTGGCTTCCCGCCTGAAGACATCATTTTTGACCCGAATGTTTTTGCCGTGGCCACAGGCATCGAGGAACACAACAGCTACGGCATCGACTTTATCGAAGCCACCCGGCAGATTAAAAAATCCTGTCCAGGTGCGCTGATTTCCGGTGGCGTCAGCAATATTTCATTTTCATTCAGAGGTCAGGACAGAATCCGCGAAGCTATCCACAGCGTGTTTCTATTTCACGCGGTGCGCGCCGGTATGGACATGGGCATCGTCAATGCAGGACAGCTCGAAATTTATGATGAAATCGACCCTGCCCTGCGCGAATCTGTTGAAGATGTCGTTCTAAACCGTCGCCCGGATGCAACCGATCGCCTGCTTGAAATAGCGCAGGCGTTTCAGGGCGTCAATAAAACAGAAGAAGTCGATGAGGCCTGGCGACAGGAACCGGTGGCAGAGCGTTTGAAGCACGCACTGGTCAAGGGCATCAACACTTATGTCAAGGAAGACGTTGAAGAAGCACGGCTTGAAGCATCAAAGGCACTGGATGTTATCGAAGGTCCGTTGATGGACGGCATGAATATCGTCGGTGACCTGTTTGGAGACGGACGAATGTTCCTGCCGCAGGTGGTCAAGAGTGCTCGTGTCATGAAGCAGGCAGTGGCAGTTCTGGTTCCCTATATTGAAGAGGAAAAGCGTCTGGCCGGCACCGGCGAGATTCAGCAGGTCCGCATTTTGATGGCGACCGTCAAGGGCGATGTTCACGACATTGGCAAAAATATCGTTGGAGTCGTGCTGAGTTGTAACCACTACGAAGTCATTGACCTTGGCGTTATGGTGTCTGCAGAAACCATTCTTGATACGGCCCTGCGGGAAAATGTGGATATCATCGGACTGTCCGGCCTGATTACACCATCACTGGAAGAGATGCGACATGTTGCAAGCGAAATGCAGCGTCGCGGCTTAAAACAACCCCTGATGATTGGCGGTGCGACAACCTCGCCGTTGCATACGGCGTTGCGTATCGACCCTGAATACTCCAACGGCGTGTTCTGGGTGAAAGACGCCTCCAGGGCCGTTGGTGTTGCCAGGAAACTCTGCGATATTGAAGAGCGCAAAACACTATCCGCCAGCGTGGCAAAGAACTATGCCGACATGCGTGAACGAAGAGCCGAAGGCAGTTCCCGGAAGCCACCTGTCAGCCTGTCTGAAGCCCGTGGCAATGCATTTTCTCCATCATGGTCTGCTGCAGAAATCTCCCAACCCGTCAAACCCGGCCTGCATGTTTTTGAAGACATTGAACTGGCAGAACTGGTGCCATTGATCGACTGGACGCCCTTTTTCCAAACCTGGGAATTACAGGGACGATACCCTGAAATACTTGATGACAAAAACAAAGGTGAAGCTGCCCGCAATCTGTTTTCGGATGCACAGGCCATGCTGAAGCAGATTGTTGAGGAGAAATGGCTGGACGCGCGCGCTACCGTCGGTATCTTCCCTGCTTCCGCTGATGGTGATGATGTCGTGATTTATACGGATGATACCCGCATGACGGAATTACGCCGGCTTAACTTCCTTCGACAGCAAAAGCCAAAAGCCCGGGGACGTTACAACCGTTGCCTGTCGGATTATATTGCCCCGGCCGCATCCGGAATACCCGATCACATTGGCTTGTTTGCGGTGACCGCGGGCCTCCGGATTGAAGAAAAGCTGGCTGAATATGAAAAGACCCATGATGATTACGCCTCCATCATGCTCAAAGCGCTGGCAGATCGACTGGCCGAGGCTTTGGCAGAACATACGCACCGGCGGGTGCGCCGGACCTTGTGGGCCTATGACCCGCAGGAATCACTTGATAGCCAGGCATTGATCAAAGAGGAATACCGTGGAATACGGCCTGCCCCGGGCTACCCCGCCTGCCCTGATCATAGTGAGAAGGAAAAGGTCTTTGAGCTATTGGATGCTGAATCCAATTCTAAAATGGAATTGACCAGTGGGTATGCCATGCTACCCGCGTCATCGGTCAGCGGTTATTACTTCGCCCACCCGCAAAGCAGTTACTTTGTGCTTGGAAACATTCTCGATGACCAGCTAATTGATTACGCCGGGCGCAAGAACATCAGCCCGGACCAGGCCCGCAGGTTGCTGGTGGCAAATATTGTGCT
>JASJFX010000117.1:0-6579 GCA_033791845.1 Lysobacterales bacterium
ATCAACCTTGCTGTGTCTGCCCTTGATGGAATAGAAGCATCAGTGTGGATAGCGGATAATATATCATCGGCTTGTCATATACCGGCAGTAACTGTTTGCTGATTACCCGGGTAATAGGATACAAACGGGTTCCACTGCCCCCTGCCAGGATAATGCCTTTTCTATTTTGTTCCATCGAGTAGATCACCGTTAACTGTGCTGAAAAACCGATATTTCACAGATTCAGCTCACAAGACCGAAAACACAATAAGCCCCTTTAGACTCTTTGGAATTCAGAAAGGAATATCGTCATCAGCAAAGTCGTTGTCAGCGGCCGGTTGGGCCGGTGCTGGTTGTGATGCTGGATTTTTCCGGAATCCGCCACCGCCGCCAGCCTGTGGCGGAGCACCGGCATCACCGCCGCGACTACCCAGCATTTGCATGTCGTTGGCTACGACCTCAGTCGTATAACGATCCTGACCACTTTGGTCCTGCCATTTGCGGGTTTGAAGTTTGCCTTCAATGTAAACCTGGCTACCCTTTCTCAGGTATTCGCCCATGATTTCAGCCAGACGCTGAAACGCCACAACCCGATGCCACTCGGTTTTTTCAACTTTTTCACCGGTCTGTTTATCGTTCCAGCTTTCTGAAGTCGCTATGGTAATATTTGCGATTGCCGCACCACTGGCAGTGTATTTAATCTCCGGATCTCTACCCAGATTACCCACCAGAATTACTTTGTTTACACCTCTAGCCATCTAGTCTCTCCTGCTATGCGGAGCCCTGCTCCACAGTTCAAATTCAGACCCTGCAGTGTAGCATACACGGTCAAGCCTGCTCTTTATTATCGGCGGACCTCAACCATAAAAGCATGGCCACGGCCCACGATGTACAAAGCAACCCCGCTACACTCAAAGTCACCACATTACCACCGTACCCCAACAACCAGCCACCGCCCAATCCACCTGCAAAAGCACCCAGGAACTGGAAGGTGGTATATAAACCCATTTTCCGTCCACGACCGGCTGTACCACTCATCTGACTGACCACTGACGGCATCGCTGCTTCCAGAAGGTTAAATGCCAGGAAGAAAGCCAGGGCAAAAGCTATCATTGCGATCAAAGACTGGCCAAGTGACATTAAGCCCAGGGCTCCGCCGAGTACCAGAAAAGCCAGGGGCATCGCGCTTTTTTCCTTCTTTCCGGCCGTGATACGTCTTAATAAGGGAAACACCAATATCACGGAACCCAGCATCGACGGAACATAGATCCGCCAGTGATATTCCAGTTCAAAACCAAACTGGCTGACCAGCATTCCCGGTAAAACTACAAACAGCAGGGTCATTACTGCATGCAATAAGAATACAGAAAGTGCAAACAGCCAGATAGTACTGGATTGCCCGGATTCCTGTAGGTCTTCTTCCTTCGTGAGATGCTCAGGGGGCAGGCTGACAACCAGCAACATCCCTAACACACCCAGCGTTGCAGTCAGCCAGAAAAGCCCTCTCAACCCGAGCAATGTTGACAATGGCACTGCTATCATCATGGACAACAGGAATGAAGCACCGATACCCATACCAATAATGGCCATGATCACGCTTCGGTTCTTTTGTCGTGTATGGTCGGCAGCGAATGCCAAGGCCACCCCGGCAATGGCACCACAACCCTGTAACGCCCGTCCTGCAATTATCATCTCTATTGATTCAGCCAGGGCCGCGACAACACCGCCTGCAGCAAATAATGCGAGACCGGCGAGCATGACAGGTCGTCGACCGAAGCGATCAGACAATTTTCCGAACGGCTGCTGCAGCACTGCCTGGGTAAGACCGTAAATCCCCACCGCCAGACCGGCTTTGGCGGGACTGAATCCGGGCATGTCTGCCGCCAGCAACATGAATACCGGCAAAATCATGAACAGACCAAGCATGCGGAAGGCAATAACACCCGTTAGAGTAATACCTGTGCGCAGTTCAACTGAATCTAATTGACCAAACAAATGTGAAATCCTTTATTTTTAATCCCGAATGGCCGCACAGTATATGGTGCAAGCGGTAATAATTCATGAGAATTGTTAAAGCCCGCAACACAATCATCTATAATCGCCAAAACAACAGAGCATCCATATGACTTTCAGCCCCCAATCAGCCAGGCCAGACAACCGGACTTCGTTTGAGGAAATCATTTCTCTAAGCGCAGCGGATATGAAGCGGGTGGATGCCTGTATTGAGGACAGTCTTAAATCAGATGTAGTCCTTATTAACCAGATTGCCCATTATATCGTTGCCAGTGGCGGTAAACGTCTGCGACCAATGCTGCTTACGCTGTCTGCCCACGCCTGTGGTTACAAGGGACAGGATCACATACCGCTGGCAGCCATCATTGAATTCATCCATACAGCAACACTACTGCATGACGACGTAGTTGATGAATCCGAACTGCGCCGGGGACAGCAAAGTGCACACGCGGTATGGGGTAATGCGGCCAGTGTATTGGTGGGTGACTTTCTGTACTCCCGTAGCTTCCAAATGATGGTTGGCCTAAACTCCATGCGTATCATGGAAGTGCTGGCCAACACGACCAACACCATTGCAGAGGGTGAAGTGCAGCAACTTCTGAACATGGGTGATCCGGATGTTAATCAACACCGTTACATGCAGGTTATTGAGAACAAAACGGCCAAGCTGTTTGAGGCCGCCTGCAAACTGGCTGCCATTATCGGCGGTCAGTCACAAGAAATTGAACAGGCACTGGCAATGTACGGCAAACGGCTGGGATCGGCTTTCCAGATCGCAGACGATGTTCTCGATTACAAGGGTGATGCTGACACCATGGGCAAAAACGCGGGCGAGGACATTGCAGAAGGCAAACCAACCTTACCGCTGATTCTTGCCCGTGAACGTTGTGATGAAAAAGAACGGGAATTGCTGGATAACGCCATAAGAAACGGTGGGGCGGATGATCTCAGGCCGGTCCTGGCCATTATTGAAAAAACCGATTCCATTAATTCCTCAATGGAGATCGCCCGGGCGCATGCGCTTGAAGCAAGGCAGCAGATCGGGGTATTGCCTGAATCACCCTGGCGTACGGCACTTGAACAACTGGCTGATTTCAGCGTTAGCCGTAATCAATAAATAAATTGGCGGACTAAATGTCCGCCAATTTAAATTCACTTTGAACGTATAGGCAAAGTTGATTAAATCATCAACTGCCCAGCTTTGCATTCCATTCAGATACACGATCTGATTGCTGCTCAAGCAGGTCATCCCCACCAGTGATCGTGACGGAAATAATGTCATCACCGTCGGCAACAGCGTTAACAACAACCTGGTCATCAGCAGATACGACACTGCCAAATACCGTGTGCTTGCCGTCCAGCCAGGGCGTTTCTACATGGGTGATAAAAAACTGGCTGCCGTTGGTAGCGGGACCTGCGTTCGCCATTGACAGCTTACCGGGTGCGTCATGTGTAAGCTCGGGAGTGCATTCATCCTCAAATCTATAACCTGGGCCACCTGTCCCGGAACCCAGCGGACAACCGCCCTGAATCATGAAGTTATCAATTACACGGTGGAAACTGAGACCGTCGTAAAACCCGCGTTTTGCCAGGTTAACAAAATTAGCCACCGTTAGAGGTGCTTGCTGCGGGTACAGACGAATATGAATAACACCTTTGCTGGTATTCATTTCCGCGAGGATTTCGTTGGATGAATCTGTCATGTCACAACTCCGTTAATTTATAGAAATATTTTGAAACTATTTTCGTGAACAGGGTGTCTATCTGTTACAGAAGGCCGCGGGCAAATGGTCTCTCCCTCAACCAAATGGGTATATGCACTCCTCACCCTTGTCCCGCGGCCTTTTTTATGGGTGCTGCAAAGTCATTTTTCAATACCCGGACCGTTATTAAAAGCCTGAGTAAACCTTAAATTGTTGCCCACGATCCTCGTAATCCCGAAAGTGCGGGTAGCTGGGCGCGCCAGGCGACAGTAAAACACAACCGTTTGCCGGCACCAGCTTTTTTGCGATTACCACGGCTTCTTTCAAGCCGGGGGCTGTATGTAAACCACCTGACAGTTCAACACCTGCCGCTTTCAAACAGTCAAGAATTTTCGGGCCACTATCCGGCAGTGCAATGATGGCGTGGGGTGCATGGTCTGAGAGGCTTCTGGCAAACCCGTTCCAGTCCAACCCCCTGTCCATTCCCCCGAGCAACAGAACCACGCCTTGGTGACCAACCGTCTGTAAAGCCGCCGCCACTGAAACCGGTGTCGTTGAAATGCTGTCATCGACATAGCTGACACCAGCCCTTTCACCGATCAACTGCAGTCGATGCGGCAGACCGCAAAAAGCTGACAGCGCCTCGTCAAGCCGGGGAATATCCAGACCCAGCGTGTCGATCACCGTCAATGCTGCTGCAATGTTTTGCGCATTGTGCTCCCCGGGTAAGGATGCCGGTGCGACTACCTTTTCTTGCCTGCTAGCAGACAGACCGGATTTACCAGGCTGATGAAAAACGCTGGTCGCCCCCGCCTGCCAGTTGCCCGGCTTGTTAAACCAGCAAATGTCAGGGATGTTTTTTAAGCGATGCCTGAGAACCTCATCGGCATAGTTTGCGATAAGCCTGCCGCCGGGGGCCAATTGAGCGAGCCTTAACTTATCAGCCTTGTAACGTTCAATTCCCCGGTGCCAGTCCAGGTGCTCTTCACTGATATTGAGTAACACAGCAATATCAGGCTTAGCTTCAAGATCTGATATCTGGTAACTGGAAAGCTCAATGACCCACCAATCAACAGCCTCGTCTTCACAATCCAGCATCGGCTTGCCGATATTACCGGCAAGACAAACCCTGACACCTGCATGACTAAGTAAATGGGCGATCAGTTTCGCCGTTGTACTTTTACCCAGCGAGCCGGTGATGCATATGGTTTTTGCCTTGGGGTTTTCTGCAAACCAGAGATTGCTCGCAGTGGTGAATCGCACACCCCGGGACCGAAGCCAGACTAATTCATCACGGTAAGTACTGATTCCGGCAGAGCGGATCAGCAAATCAAATTTGCCCAGGTGCTCAACATCAAGGAGACCGACATGGAGTTCATCTACTGCCGGATCAAATTGATGCCGTAACTCTTCGCACACTGCCGATTCTGAAAATAGCACCAATGGCTTATGTGGATAACGCCGGCGTATCTGACGCCATACTGCCTGACCTTCCCTGCCAACCCCGAGAATCGCAACGCGGGAGTTTTTCAATTCGCTAAACCGCATTTAGCCTGACCATTATTTCGGCAGGTATGCAGTGCTGTGCTTTGTAATCCGGCTGTAGTTCAAGTTCACCGGCCTGCTGAATTTCCGTATACCCGGCCAGTACTCTGACAATGTATTTCTCCTGCCACCCGGGGTCTCCCGTCAGAAACTTCATTGCCGCCCGGCTTTCTGAAATACTTCCGACACATTCAAACGGCTTGTGTTCACCAAGACCACACAGAGCTTTGTAACCTTGTAATTGTGTTTCCTCATCCAGTAAGTCTGCACCCTGGATATCAAGCAATTGTTTTGGGGTTAGAAATGGTGCCAGGGCCAGCGCCGCAAACCGGCACTTGGGGCAATCCTGGCACCAACGGCCTTTTATATGTGAACCATCCTGATGAAAGTTACGGTTACAGCTCGAAAATACTTCATGAAACCCGGCCATTTCTGAAAACTTCCGTGTGATGGCAATCTCGCTGAAAGGCCGTAGCAGTGAAAAATACTCGATATCGGGTGAAACATGTTGCTTTACCACCCTGACAAGCCCTTGTTCAAATTCAAGGCTCTTGCTGTACTGGTGATTAACTTCCCTGCCCCGCCCGTCTTTCAGTGTCGCCTCGTTCGCAGAAGACTCATTTGCAAACACGATGTAGCGGTAGCCGTATAACAAGCCCGCACACAACAGGATGGCAGAATTGATTGCAGTCACGGGCACATGCCCGTTCCAGGCACCGCTTGCGTTCATATCAGTCAATTCGGGTGATATTTCACGCCGAATCCGTATCAACGGCAAGCCTGCTGCTTTGACCGTGTCACCTATCAAGCTGGAACCACCAACACAAACAGGCTGAACTTCCATGCCCGCACCCCTGAGCATTTGCAGACATACCAGGCTGTCCTTGCCACCACCCATGGCGACCAGTGCCCGCCCGGGCAAATCAACCGGATAAGAAAAACCGGATTGAGAGCCGGGGTTATCGCTCGACCTGTCCGCTACCTCCACCATTTCATCGCTATCTGGTTCAAAATCTATCAGTTGGGTCAAATCCAGTTGATTGATGTGAGCAAACTCGCCCAGTCCCTTCAGATACAGCTCCTTTAGAAAACCAGACATGACGCCGTCGATTTTGCTCTCGCCCGTATCAATACGGGTTGCCAGGCACGCCTTGTAATAACTGATGCCGGCGACCAGGTGGAGTAATTCCAGCGCTCGGAACAATGCTGCCTGACGCGATGCGTCAACAGGCCAGGGAGCCCATGGGAATGTGATTTTTTCATGTAGCACCCGACCATCAATATCGTATGTAAGTCTGGCTTCGCCATTGGCGGGGTCATAGTGATATCCCGAAAAGGT
>JASJFX010000118.1:0-54978 GCA_033791845.1 Lysobacterales bacterium
AAAGGGTGACACCCTGTGGGACATCTCCGGGATGTTTCTGGAGCAACCCTGGCAATGGCCAGCAATTTGGCATGCCAATCCACAAATTGAAAACCCCCACCTGATCTATCCAGGTGACCGTATATCGCTGGTCTATATTGACGGCCAACCGCGACTGGTGGTCAATGACGGCAAACAGACGCTGCGTTTGTCCCCCGGGGTACGCAGAATGCCACGTGAAGCGATTCCGCCTATCGACTGGTCGGCTATCGAAGATTTTGTTACCAATGTCCGCGTTTTAATGCCCGGCAGCTTTTCTGACCTGCCTTATGTTGTAGCCAATGAAAGCCAGCGGCATTTGGCCACGGAGAGAGACCTTACATACGTGCGGGGTATTGACGGACGCATTGGTGAGGAATTTGCCATCGTCAGGCTACGCCACATCTACTACGATGATAACGGTGTAATGAAAAGAGGGGTGAACCACAGGTGGGCTGAACACCTTCGTTCTGAGGATGAATATCCGGATGACATCTGGAATGCGACCTTGTCATGGCGACGTGCGGACCCACCGGTTCTTGGTTATGAGTACTGGGATATTGCTGTAGGAAGGCTGGTTAAACTGGGCGATCCAGCGACTCTGGAGATCCAGAGCGGTCGCACCGAAGTCAGAGAAGGCGATTTCATATTGCCCAGTGACGATCATGTTTATCCCCCGCAGTTGCAGCCTCATGCGATGGAGTCGATACCGGAAGGTATGGAAGTCATTGCACTGACCCAGGCAAGGTATGGTGCCGGTCACTACCAGATCGTTGCTATCAGCGGCGGTCAGAACCAGGGTGTTGAGCCGGGCCACGTATTTTCGGCTTTCCGGCCCGGTAAAAAAATTCAGGACGAGGTGAAATACCCAACCGGACGTTCGGCAGAGCAGAAAACACTGAATGGCAGCAAGGTTACCCTGCCGGATCAGTACAGTGCTCACATCCTCGTTTTCCGGGTCTTTGATGAAGTCAGTTATGCCATGATAATGAATGGAAAACGACCGGTGCGTGAACACGACATACTCAAACACCCGGACGAAACACTTTAAATAGACCAGGAACCTGCCGGCTGAGACCGGAAGACCCCTGGCGTAAGCATAGGGGGTTGTTACGAAACAACATGACTGGTTAGTTATTCTGAATGCGCCCTCTCTCGGGGGCGCTTCACTTATCAAGCTGATTGAATCAACGGGCGGCCCGTCTGCAGTGGCTGGAGCCAGAACCCGGGATTTGGCCCGGCATGGCTTAGCAGATGAGACAGTCGCAGCCATTTCAAGTCCGGACAAGGCAAAAATTGAATCAGACCTGCAATGGCTTTCTCACCCGAACCACCACCTGTTGTGCTGGGATGATGACGCCTATCCGGTTCTATTGAGACGTATCCCCAACCCGCCGGCAGCACTGTTCATAGATGGCGATCCGGGTTGCCTGTGGCAACCTCAAATTGCGGTGATCGGCAGCCGAAACCCCACTGCCGGGGGTCTTGACCACGCACGTGACTTTGCCACCACGCTCACACGCCAGGGTATGACTATCACCAGCGGCCTGGCAAGCGGTATTGATACAGCGGCCCACAAGGCAGCATTGGACGCGGGTGGGTTAACCATCGCCGTCAACGGGACCGGCCTGGACCAGGTCTACCCCTACAGCAGTCGTGCGGTTGCCGGGCGTATTCGCACACAGGGTGCGATGATTTCCGAGTTACCACTGGGCTCACCGCCCAGGCGTCAACATTTTCCGTCTCGAAACAGAATTATTTCAGGTTTGAGCCTGGCGGTCCTGGTGATAGAGGCCGGTCTGAACAGCGGCACACTGATCACCGCACGCAAAGCAGCGGAACAAGGGCGTGACGTATTCGCCCTGCCCGGCTCCCTGAACAACCCAATGGCAAAAGGCTGTCACAGGCTGATCCGGGAAGGCGCACGATTGGTAGAAACCACAGCAAATATCATGGAGGAACTGGGGCCTGTGGCTGCAGAATTGCAAATGGAAATCCGCCAGCGGCTTGAGCTGGCTGATAACCCAACGGAAAAACCCGCTGAGTTTATTGAAACCCTGCTGGATGACGCAGACTACCGCAAGGTATGGGAGGTAATGGGTTACGACCCCAAACCCCTGGATGTGATTATTGAGCAGTCAGGTCTCAAAGCCCGCGAGATATCGTCCATGTTGTTGATGATGGAACTCAAGGGCATGGTAAAAAAACATGCGGCCGGACTTTACGTGCGTATCTGAATAAGAAACGGCATGAGCAAACCCGGGCGGGTCACGCGTTCAATCCGCACTTTAGCCTCTACAGTGGTCCAAAGATCACTGCTAGCCGTGTCGGTTGCACACTTGAACATTCGCAACAGAGTCCCAATTTTCATCAAACGAATGTCAGTGGTTTATCTTCTTTAGGTCGATATCCGGACAAGTTTTTACGCAAATGTGCATTGACGCTGAGATAAGTCTCAGCCATGCTGTGACCAGACAGCGGAGAGGAACCAGACTGGATTTTGCTACGGCAAGCTACCAGTCAGCAATAAGAGAGGCCTAACAATGAAAGAAAACGTACTCGACGTGCTGATGTTTCTCTTTGAGAACTATTTATACGACGAACCTGATGACACACCGGACAGGGACTCTTTAGAGGAGAACCTCCACCAGGCAGGGTTCACCAATGGCGAAATCGAAAAGGCTTTCAATTGGCTGGATGATCTTGCCGAGCAGCGTCACCAGCCAGACCTGTTTCAGGATAATAACCGGCCTGTCCGCGTTTACGTTGAATCAGAAATCGCCCGCCTGGATACCGAGTGCAGAGATTTCCTGATGTACCTCGAAAACACCGGTATCATAGATGCCCATCGCCGTGAACTGGTCCTCGACCGCGTACTTGCATTGGAAACAGATGAAATTACCCTGGAAGATATGAAGTGGGTCGTGCTGATGGTGTTGTTCAATCAACCGGGCCAGGAAGCAAATTTTGCCTGGATGGAAGATTTGATGTTTGACACCGAGCAGGAATATCGGCACTAATAATATAGGGGTCGACCAACGCATCCGGTCCGACTAATACTGAAAAGCTTTACAGCTGGAGAAAAATACCATCTGAAATCTTTCCTGCCCTGCAGGCAGGTGGTTTTTGTTTGAAATTAAAATTATGGCTATGAACCTGCTCCTTGTAGAATCGCCGGCCAAGGCGAAAACCATTAACAGATACCTCGGTAGTGATTTTGAGGTGCTGGCTTCCTATGGTCATGTGCGCGACTTGCCGTCAAGGGATGGCGCGGTCGATACAGATAATAATTTCACCATGCACTACGAACTTAGCGAAGGCAGCAAAAAGCACGTTGATGCAATCGTCAAGGCAGCCCGAAAAGCCGAGGCGGTTTATCTGGCAACTGATCTCGACCGCGAAGGTGAAGCCATATCCTGGCATATTTACGAGATTCTCAAAGAAAAGAAGCTGACTGAAAAAATCCCCTTTTACCGGGTCGAGTTTTCTGAAATAACAAAAAACGCAATCCAGGAAGCGGTGGCCAACCCACGTGAACTTTCCCTGGACCTTGTCAACGCACAGCAGGCAAGACGCGCACTGGATCACCTGGTTGGTTTTAACCTGTCGCCATTGCTGTGGAGAAAAATCAAGCCCGGGTTGTCAGCGGGCAGGGTTCAAAGCCCGGCTCTTCGCATGATTGTGGAGCGAGAGCGCGAAATTGAAGCGTTTAAGGCACAGGAATACTGGACGATAGAGGCTGATCTGCAAAAGGCTGAACATGCGTTTACGGCCAACCTCGTACGCTTGGACGGTGACAAGTACCGCCAGTTCGATATCCAGGACGAAACACATGCGAGCGCGGTTCGTGAGAAGCTGCTCGCAGACGCCAACGGTCAGCTGAAAGCGGACAGAATCACCCGTAAAGAACGAAAACGCCGGCCTGCACCCCCATTCATCACATCTACCTTGCAGCAGGATGCGTCACGAAAACTCAGATTTTCAGCTCAAAAAACCATGCGTACGGCACAAACACTTTACGAAGGTATCGAAATCAATGGTGAAACCGAAGGTCTGATCACCTATATGCGTACCGACTCGGTCATGTTATCCAATGATGCGCTTGCGGATATCCGCGCACAGATTGTCGATCAGTTTGGTCCGGACTACCTGCCTGAACAGGCGAATTTTTACAAGACCAAATCAAAAAATGCCCAGGAGGCGCATGAGGCTATCCGCCCGACATCCGCCAGGCTGGTACCCGACAAGATTAAATCCTCCCTGACAAATGACCAGTTCCGTCTGTACGAGCTGATCTGGAAACGCACACTGGCTTGCCAGATGACACCGGCAAAAATGGATACGGTTGCTGTCGAGTTTGACTGTGGTGCCAACGCCAGTTTCCGCGCCAACGGCTCTGTCATTACTTTTCCCGGCTTTCTTGCGGCTTACGAGGTTTCAAAACCTGAAAGCAAGCAGAAAACAGTAAGCCAGCTGCCGGATATGCAGGAAGGAGACTTACTCAAGCTGGATACAATCCGCTCTGAACAACATTTTACGGAGCCACCACCACGGTATTCAGAAGCCAGCCTGGTCAAGGCCATGGAAGAATATGGCATCGGCCGGCCGTCCACCTATGCCAGCATCATGTCAACACTGGTCCGGCGGCACTACACCGAGCTCGAAAGCCGTCGCTTCAGACCCACGGATACCGGTCGGGTGGTTGAGCGTTTCCTTGAAAATCACTTCACTGAATACGTGGACTACGAGTTTACCGCCCGCCTGGAAGACGAATTGGATGAGGTTTCACGCGGTGAACTGGACTGGATTCCATTACTGCAGTCATTCTGGAAGCCATTTAACGAAAGGGTGATCAGAAAAGCTGAAGATGTAGATGCCCGTGAGGCCAAGGGAACCCGTGTTTTGGGCACAGACCCGAAATCCGGCAAGCCCGTATCCGTACGACTGGGCCGCTATGGTCCTCACGCTCAGATCGGCACCCGGGAAGATGAAGAGAAACCTACTTTTGCAGGTTTCCGGCCGGGACAAAGCCTGGAGATCATTACGTTGGAAGAAGCACTTGAGCTATTTAAACTGCCGCGTGAACTGGGTGTAACACCGGAAGGTGAAAAAGTATTCGCAGCGGTTGGGCGTTTTGGCCCTTACATACGCTTTGATAACAAGTTTGTTTCATTGAAAGATATCGATCCGCATGAAGTCACGCTAGAACAGGCGCTAGTACTGATCAAAGAGAAGAAAGAGTTCGAAGCCAACCGTATTATTCAAACCTTTGAGGGTAGTGAAATCCAGGTTCTGCGAGGTCGTTATGGCCCCTACATTACCGACGGTAGTAAAAATGCGCGTATGCCAAAAGACCGGGAGCCTGAATCCCTGACCCTTGCCGAGTGTGAAGAGTTGATCGCTGCTGCCCCGGACCGTAAACGCGGTAAAAAGAAAGTGAGCAAGAAAAAGGTAGCGAAGAAAAAGACTACGGGCAAAAAGAAGACCGGCAAGAAAAAAGTGTCCAAAAAGAAAACCGCCACGAAGAAATGAATCACGGTCATAAAACCGTTATCTGAACCATGACAGTTCAGACACCGCTCGATACTGCCGCTGCAGTTGAAAAACTGCGCTCCGGTCATGTGATCGCCTACCCCACCGAGGCCGTCTATGGACTCGGTTGTGACCCGGCCAACGAATCTGCCGTACGCAAGCTATTAAAACTGAAAGGCCGACATGAATCCGCTGGCCTTGTGCTGATAGCCAGCGAATTTTCGCAGCTTCTGCCCTGGATTTCAGACGTCAGCGAACCATTGGTCCAAAAGGCCATGCAAACCTGGCCGGGCTCGGTGACCTGGTTATTTCCGCGCGCCGCCGCTGTTCCGGATTACGTAGCGGGTAAGCATGACACCGTTGCCGTACGTATCACTGCACACCAACCCAGCCGGGATTTGTGCGAGGCGTTTGAATCTGCACTGATATCCACCAGTGCAAATCACACATCTGCCAAACCCGCGCGCAGTCTTTCGGAGGTTTGGGGCTATTTTGGTTCCGATATTGCCGGTACGCTTGCCGGTGAGCTCGGAGACGGTGAAAAACCCAGCGAAATTCGTGATCTTGTCACCGGAAAAATTATCAGACGGGGTTAACCCGAATCATCTACAGGGCGGAATAAATTATGCCAATTGAGCGGGTTAAATCATATTTGCTTGGACTTCAGGACAGCATCTGTCGCGGACTCGAAAAAGAAGATGGCAAAGGCCGCTTCGAAGAGGACCTGTGGCAACGCGAGGCCGGTGGCGGCGGCCGTACACGGGTTTTGGAGCAAGGTGACGTATTCGAACAGGCCGGTGTTAATTTCTCACACGTGTTTGGTAACCGCTTACCTCCATCCGCAACCGCTGCCAGACCTGAACTGGAAGGTCGAGATTTTCAGGCGCTCGGTATCTCACTGGTCATCCATCCACGCAATCCCTATGTTCCAACCAGTCATGCCAATGTACGATTCTTTATTGCCAGCAAGCCCGGGGCCGAAGAAGGTGCAGATGATTCGATCTGGTGGTTTGGCGGCGGCTATGACCTGACCCCTTATTACCCGAACATGGATGATGTTGTTCATTGGCATAGCACTGTCAAGGAAACCTGTCAGCCGTTTGGCGATGATGTTTATCCCCGCTATAAACAATGGTGCGACGATTATTTCTATCTCAAACATCGTAATGAAACCCGCGGTGTTGGAGGCCTGTTCTTCGATGATTTGAACGAATGGGGCTTTGAACGCTGCTTTGAGTTCATACAAACCATTGGAAACTCCTACCTGCCGGCCTACCTGCCTATTGTTGAGCGTCGCAAGAATAATCAATACGGTGATCGCGAACGGGCGTTCCAACTCTATCGGCGGGGTCGATATGTAGAATTTAACCTTGTCTATGATCGCGGGACGCTTTTTGGATTACAATCTGGTGGTCGCACCGAATCGATACTTATGTCACTTCCGCCGGTTGTTAACTGGCGCTATAACTATCAACCCGAACCCGGCTCTGCAGAAGCAGAGCTGTACCGTTATTTGAAACCGAGAGACTGGCTGTCTTCAGAAAGTCGGCCTGAACAGGATTAAAGACATGAATAGACTATTTGCCGCTTGTACACTGACCTTATTGCTTACGGCCTGCGGTCAGGACAATACCAATACTCAATCCATTGACGTCGCGGATGTCGAGGTCGTGAACCCCGCGGATGAAAAACATTCGGGGCTGCTGCTCGAGAACATGAACACGGCAATACGGCCAGGCGACGACTTCAATACCTATGTCAATGGAACCTGGATAGAAACCAACGAGATCCCGGCAGACCGGGCCAGCAACAGTGTCGGTCTCATCGTTCATGAAGAAGCCACGGATAACGTGAAAATCATTATTGAAGAAGCAGCGGATGGTGATTTCGCCAAGGGCAGCGACGAACAAAAAGTCGGTGCATTGTATGCCTCGTATTTGGATATGGAGACCCGCAATCATCTGGGGGTAAAACCGCTGGAAGCTGAGTTTGCAAAAGTCGATGCATTGGAAAACCATCAACAACTGGCCATGTACTTTGCTGAAGAGAACAAGGTTGGTGTCGGCCAGCCTTTTGCGCTCGGTCAATACGTCGATTTCAAAGACCCGAATACCTACATGATGTACACATGGCAGGCCGGGCTGGGACTACCCGACCGGGAGTACTATTTCGAAGAAGGTGAGCGTTCTGACGAAATTCGTGCAGCCTATGTGTCGCACATCGAAACAATGTATGAAAAAGCCGGACTGGCCGATGGTAAGGAAGCCGCGAACATGATCATGGCGCTGGAAACACGCATGGCTGCTGAGCATATGAAGAAGGAGCAAACCCGGGATATGTTGGCCCTTTATAACAAGGTCCCTCTTGATGAACTGCCTGAATTGATGCCGGATTTCGCATGGGATGCTTATCTGAACACGGCCGCAATCGATGGCATCGACGGTCTCGTAGTAACACAGCTCGATTACATGCGTGCACTCAATGACATCATCAAAGACACCAGCATGGATGACTGGAAAACCTATCTCACGTGGAAAGTTCTGACAGCCAACGCCGGTCTGTTGAACGAGGAACTGGATCAGGAAAACTTTGAGTTTTACTCGAAGACCCTGCGTGGTATTGAGCAACCACTACCCCGATGGAAGCGCGCTGTCGACAATGTGAACAATAATCTCGGCGAGGTCGTTGGCAAGGTTTACGTGGCACGCCACTTTCCGCCGGAAGCGAAGGAACAGATGCTTGAATTGGTCAATAACCTGATTAAGGCCTATGAAATCAGTATCAAGGAACTCGACTGGATGGGCGACGAAACCAAGACTCAGGCCCTGGACAAGCTTTCTAAATTCACACCAAAAATCGGTTACCCGGACAATTGGGAAGATTATTCGAAACTGGATATTGAAGAAACCGACCTGGTGGGTAATATGCGACGCTCTGCCATGTTTGTTTATGAGAAAAACCTGGCACGTCAGGGTGGCCCGGTGGATAGGTCCGAATGGGGCATGACACCGCAAACCGTGAACGCCTATTACAGTCCACCACTTAACGAGATTGTATTCCCTGCAGCGATCTTACAACCGCCATTTTTTGACCTGCAGGCAGATGATGCCGTGAACTACGGCTCGATCGGTGCGGTCATCGGTCACGAAATCGGTCACGGTTTTGACGATTCGGGCAGTACGTTTGACGGCGACGGTGTATTACGCAACTGGTGGACCGACGAGGATAAAGTGGAATTTGAAAAACGCACAGCAAAGCTGGTTGATCAATATTCCGCCTTCAAGCCCTTTGATGATCTCAACGTAAATGGCGAATTCACACTGGGTGAAAATATCGGTGACCTGGGTGGCTTGAGTATTGCCCTACTCGCTTATAAATTATCACTTGATGGCAAAGAGGCCCCCGTTCTGGACGGTTTCACCGGCGAGCAGCGCGTCTTTATTGGCTATGCACAGGGTTGGCTTGGAAAATCGCGTGATGAAGCGCTCAGGCAACAGATCAATACCGATCCGCATTCGCCCAGACAGTACCGGATTAATGGCGTGGTTCGGAATGTGCCAGAGTTTTACGAGGTGTTTGATGTTGCTGAGACTGATGCGTTGTATTTGGCGCCTGAGGATCGGGTTAAGATTTGGTAGTTTGATGGGTGGGATGTTGGATGTGCCATCAGAATTTATTGCTGTTTGAACACACACAAAGCCGAGGATGTACAGTAGCTTGTTTCGGGACCTTACGAGACAGGGAGGAGGTGAGACCGCAAAGCGGTCGAGAGGCTGGCCTGGGCCATGTCGAGGAGGAGCGACACAAGGATGTGTTTAAGCGAGTCCTGAAACAAGCGATTGTGCAGCCTTGGCGCCCTAGTTGAGATTCAACCGGGGATACGCGTGGGTAACGAGTTACCCACCCTACGGTCGCACCGTTTGGAATCAACCGGGGATACGCGTGGGTAACGGCCCAGGCCGCCCTCTCGACGGGTACCCCGCAGCCCAGGCCGGCTTCTCGACGGGTTCCCCGCAGCCCAGGCTGGCTTCTCGACGGATTCCCGTCTCACCTTCTCTCACCTTGCAAGTTACCCACCCTACGAGCCGTGCGAGATTGACACAATCGCGTCGCACATCCATGTGCTCACCCGCGATATACCGTTCATCCTGAACATAAAAAAACCCCGCTAGTTACCCAGCGGGGTTAAAAATTGGTCTCGGCTTGGGGGAGATAACCGATACCATGACTCACAAAGGGGTGTGAGCCGGACTGTTGTAGAAACAGTCACAATTTAGGACTCTGATACTTTCGTATGGTTCAACAAGTTTAGTGGCGTTTTAAGAAATTTAATTCTTTTTTCAGCTTGCTTTAATGTGCGGTATCCCAGTCCTTTCCGAAACCGGCGTCTACGACCAGTGGGACAGCCAGTTCAGCTGATGCCGACATGTGCTTTATGACCTCGTCGCGCACTGCTTCAAGCTGATTTTCCTCTACTTCCAATACCAGTTCATCGTGCACCTGCATTACCAGCCTGGCACCCGGTTTGTCGGTCTGCAGCCAGTTGTCCACCTTGATCATGGCAATCTTGATGATGTCTGCCGCCGTTCCCTGCATGGGTGCATTGATGGCGGCACGTTCTGCGCCCTGCCGACGCATCATGTTGCTGGCATTGATTTCCGGTAAATATAACCTACGCCCGAACAAGGTTTCGACATAGCCCTGCTCACTGGCCTGTTCACGGGTTTTTTCCATGAAAACCCGTACACCGGGATAGCGGGAAAAGTAGGTATCAATGTACTCCTGTGCCTCGGGCCGGCTGATATCCAGTTGACGACCGAGCCCAAAGGCTGACATGCCGTACATCAATCCGAAGTTGATCGCCTTGGCCGCGCGACGCTGGTCACCTGTTACATTTTCGTAGCCTTCACCGAAAACCTCACCTGCCGTTGCCCTATGAACATCGACACCATCATGAAATGCCTTGAGTAACCCCTTGTCCCCGGAAAGGTGCGCCATGATCCGAAGCTCAATCTGGGAATAATCAGCAGCCAGGACGAGGCTGCCAGGAGGTGCAATAAAGGCTGTTCGAATCTTTCGACCCTGGGGTGTTCGTATGGGTATGTTCTGCAGGTTGGGGTTGGAAGAGGATAACCTGCCGGTTGCAGCCACCGCCTGGTGATACGACGTGTGTACCCGCCCTGTATGGGGGTTGATTTGCTCCGGCAGCTTATCGGTATAGGTTGATTTGAGCTTGGAAATGGACCGGTTTTCGAGAATCAGTTTCGGCAGTTCATAATTGACAGCCAGTTCCTTCAACACATCTTCGGCTGTAGATGGTTGACCCTTGGGTGTTTTGCGGATGACCGGCAGTTCCAATTCCTCAAACAGAATTTGCTGCAACTGTTTGGGAGATCCGAGGTTAAATGGCTGACCCGCAGCTTTGTGCGCCTGCTTTTCCAGTTCCAGCATACGTCTGGCCAGTTCCCCGCTCTGCTGTTGCAATATCTTTCCGTCAATCAACACACCGGCCTGCTCCATTCTGGCCAGTACCGGTATCAGCGGGATTTCGATCTCTGTCAGCACCTTCGCAAGGGCCGGTTCTGCCTGCAATTTCGGCCACAGTTTCTGGTGCAGACGCAAGGTAATGTCGGCATCCTCAGCCGCATAATGACCCGCATCTTCAATGGAAACCTGGCTGAAAGATATCTGCTTGGCGCCCTTACCGGCGATATCTTCATAATGCGTGGTCTGGTGGCCGAGATACTTCAACGCAAGGGAATCCATGTCGTGGCGACTGCCGGTGCTGTTAAACACATAGGATTCAAGCATCGTGTCAAACGCGACGCCCTGAACCGCGAGATTGTAGCGTGACAGGACGTTCATATCGTATTTGATATGCTGGCCCACCTTTTTAAGTGATTCGCTCTCCAGCAGTGGCCTGAGCGCTTCCAGGATGACATCACGATCAAGCTGTGCGGGTGCACCCGGGTAATTGTGGCCGACCGGTATATAAATCGCCTCAAAGGCATCAACGGCAAAACTCAGACCCACCAGCTCAGCCTGCATCGGATCCAGGCTTGTCGTTTCGGTATCAAACGCGATCAGTTCAGACTGTTCCAGTTTTTCCTTCCACTGGTTGAAACTTGCCATATCCAGAATGGTGGTGTAGCTGGTTTCGGTTGTTGACGACTGTGAAGATTCCTGTGAACCCAGCTCCTTCAACCAGCTATTAAACTCATTACGCTGCAGAAACTCACGCAATTCGGCTTCATCGACGGGCCCGCGTGTGAGATGTTTAACATCCTGCTCCAGGTCCAGATCGATGCGGATGGTCGCCAGGTCGCGCGACAGGGGCAGTACTTCGAGTGCATCTCGCAGGTAGCCACCAATTTTCCCTTTCATATCGTGAGCATTGGCCATTACACCTTCGAGGTCCTGCCAGTTGCCCAGCCACTTGGCGGCGGTTTTTGGTCCACATTTTTCCACCCCGGGAATGTTGTCCGCCTTGTCACCTGTCAATGCCAGAAAGTCCACGATCTGCTCGGGCGTCACACCAAATTTTTGGACCACGCCATCGATATCCATGGATGTTTCTGTCATCGTATTGACGAGGGAGACATGATCATTGACCAACTGGGCCATATCCTTGTCACCGGTGGAAATCACACAGTCAATATTCGCAGCAGTGGCACGCTTTGCCAGCGTACCGATGACATCATCGGCCTCGACACCTGACACCTGGATCAACGGCAGACCCAGAAGCCGGACCATTTCGTGAATCGGTTCTATCTGCTGCCTGAGTTCCTGCGGCATCGGTGGACGGTTGGCTTTGTACTGCTCATACATTTCATGACGAAAAGTTGGGCCCTTTGCATCGAATACCACCGCTATATTTTCCGACCCGGCATCTCTTATCAGGCGCCGCAGCATATTGGCAACGCCCAGCAAGGCACCCGTCGGTTCGCCCGCAGAATTGGTCAGGTTCGGAAGTGCATGGTATGCCCTGTAGATATAGGATGAACCATCGACCAGGTAGAGAGTATTTATAGCGCTCATGCAACATTTCTTCCAGATTCAGTTATTCGGGTCTGCTATGCTGAGAGTATCGAAAAACAGGTTTACAAACATTATTAATTTGCCGTTGTGGGAGCAAACTGAATGAAACATAAATGGATTACCATGCTGATGGCCGGCATTCTGATCTGCGGACTGGCCATGGCCCAGGAGGAAACCGCAGAGACTACTGACCCGGCAGCACCGCCACCTATCCCGCCGATTCCACCTAAAGTGCCCGGTGAAGAACTCGAGCCCAGTGTTGTCATTACCGAACGGGAAGGGCTACGGGTTGAAGAGTACAAACAAAATGGCAGAACCTATATGGTGAAAATTACACCTGTAAAAGGTCCAGCCTACTATTATCTCGACGAGGACGGCGACGGTGAGCTTGAACTGCGGGAGTCCGACCGGAAACTGAATCCTGTCCAACCGGTGTACTGGAAATTGAAGGAGTGGTGATAACACCGCGTAAATCATGACGCCCGAGCGCGTCACAAGACTGGATGAAGTATTGGCGCAACGTCAGCCTGATCTGACCGTATTTGCAGAAAACCTGCACAAGCCCAAAAATTTCTCTGCAATGGTTCGCAACTGCGATGCAGTCGGCATCAATGAGATGCATGTGTCACCGAGCGGAGACAACCTCCGCAAGCACTGGAAAACCTCCCAGGGCGCAGAAAAATGGATGTGCATAAAAGTCCACGACAACACTGAAAACGCCTGTCAGCATCTCAAATCAAACGGATTTCAACTGGTGGCGGCACACTTGAGCGATGCGGCTATCAATTATCGTGACGTTGATTATACCCAGCCCATTGCGTTGGTTCTGGGCTCTGAGCTATTTGGTGTCAGCGATCAAACACTGGCCTATGTCGACCAGCAGATCAATATCCCGATGATGGGTGTAACCCAGTCTCTGAATGTTTCCGTTGCCTGTGCCATCGTGCTCTACGAAGCACAACGCCAGAGGCAGGATGCCGGAATGTATGACCACTGCCGATTGGATGATGAAACGTTGTGCCGGCAACGGTTTGAATGGCTACACCCGGTGCTGGCAGACTACTGTCAAAGACATGGCCTGGACTATCCGGCCCTGGATGAATCAGGTGACCTGGCGGAACCTATGCCCAGGAGTCTGTCAGATTTAACATGATCTACTGCGGCAAATCCGACAGACTCCTGGAGCGGATTGCTAAAAGCGGTCGAATTACCCGATCGAGTGATGAATTGCCGCTATTTCTTTTTTTTGAGCATATTTGAGAGACCCGCAAACGGGTTGTGAGTGGCTGAACTATTTTTTTCTTCCGACCCCAGGTGACCCAAGGCTGCATCTATCAAACGGGAATGTTCATTGTCGTGACAATAAACACAAAGTAGTTCCCAGTTGCTGCCATCCTGCGGATTATTGTCGTGATTGTGGTCACGATGATGAACCGTTAACTCCTGCAGGTTTTCATTGGTGAATTCACGTGCACATCGACCACAAATCCAGGGGTACATCTTTAGCGCTTTCGCCCGGTAGCCCTTCTCGCGCTCATCGGAAGCCCTTCGCGCCTGGGCGACGACCCGATCAAGTTTATCAGATGATTTTTCTGCCCCCATACCTGACCCCGGTTCAGCCCGCATCCCGACGACAGGCTTCAATAACGGCAAGGGTCTCCGGCGTTTCCGAGGTCCAGATATTGAAACTTTTTGCGGCCTGTTCCACCAACATACCCAAACCATCGATATAGGGTTGATGAATATCCTCACAGTGTCTCTTCAATGGTTGGCTGGCTTTGAAGTAATTCATGTCATAACAAAGGCCGCCCTCTGCAAAGCTCGAGGTATTGAGTGGCGGTGCCTCGCCCTTGTGACCCAGCGAGGTCGCGTTAATCACGAGGTTGAAGGCACCCTGCCCGGACAGTTCAGACCAGCTTGTGACTGAAACCTTGCCGGATGAATCAAACCTTTCCGAAAGACTCCTTGCACGCGTAAGATTTCGATTAACCAGCACGACCTGCTGAGGACCTTCTGCCAGCAACCTGCCGAGAACCCCTGAGGCGGCACCACCCGCCCCGAGAATCAATACCCGCCGGCCGGAAATGTCCAAGCCATGATTCACGGTCAAATCTGCGACCAGACCGGACCCATCAGTCGTGTGAGCAAACCAGCCTGATGATTGACAAACAAGGGTATTGGCGGCCTGTGCCTGTTTGACTTCTGCTGATGATCCTGCGGCCAACTGCCATGCATCCTGCTTGAATGGCAGGGTGACATTGCAACCAACACCACCCGATTGCCGGAAAGCTTCCAGCGCCTGTGGGAAGTCGCCGTCATTGGGCTCAATGAGCTGGTAATCAATATCCAGACCAATCTGCCCCGCAAACATGCGGTGGATCGCCGGAGAAAGCGATGACTTGACCGGTTGCCCGAAGAGGGCCAGTTTGATCAGTTCTTTTCCCTGAGCCACGCTGCTGCCTGCAATGCATAATAGGTCAGAATGCCGTCAGCACCCGCACGTTTAATACCGGTCAGCGCTTCCATGACAACGGATTTTTCATCCAGCCAGCCATTGATGGATGCTGCCTTGAGCATCGCGTACTCACCGGAAACCTGGTAGACGTAAGTCGGGGCTCCAAACGTTTCCTTCACCCGCCGTACGATATCCAGGTAAGGCATGCCGGGCTTGACCATAACCATGTCCGCGCCCTCTTCCAGATCCAGTTCCACTTCCGAAATCGCTTCATCGCTGTTGGCCGGATCCATCTGGTAGGTATACTTGTTTCCACCGCCAAGCGCAGCGGCAGAACCCACAGCATCTCTGAAAGGACCGTAAAAGGCTGATGCATACTTGGCCGAATATGCCAGTATGCGGGTATTGATATAGCCGGACGCTTCAAGTGCATCCCGAATCTCACCAATACGGCCATCCATCATGTCAGACGGTGCAACAATATCTGCACCGGCCTGTGCGTGTGAAACCGCCTGCTTGACCAGGGCTTCCACGGTTTCGTCATTGACGATGTAGCCCTGCTCGTTCATCAGGCCATCCTGACCATGAATGGTGAAAGGATCGAGAGCCACATCCGTCATAACACCCAGTTCCGGATAAGCTTTTTTCAGCGCGCGTACTGTCCGCTGCGCCAGACCCTCTGGATTCCAGGCTTCACAGGCATCCTCGGTTTTAGCTTCCGGTGCTGTAACCGGGAACAGTGCGATCGCCGGGATACCCAGTCGCACACACTCACCTGCCTTCAAAAGCAACCGGTCTATGCTCATACGCTCGACACCCGGCATGGACTCTACTTTCTCAACACAGTCCTCGCCTTCAATGACAAAAACCGGCCAGATAAAGTCATCCGGGGTTAAAACGGTTTCGCGCATCAAACGGCGGGAAAAATCATCGGCGCGCATACGGCGCATTCGGGTAGAAGGAAAACTCATGCTATTTATCCTGTGTAAAAATCCAGTGAATTTTAACTCTCTTTGTCCTCATACTCATACCAATTGCTCAGTTTATCCACCAGTTCCCCAAGCCCGGTTTTCTTCGTCGAGGAAAAAACCTGGACGCTGGCAATGGCTGGCAGCGCTTTTCTGATTTTGAGTAAGGCAGACTGCGCCGGGCCCCGCTTGAGCTTGTCCGACTTGGTCAGCAAAATGTGGCAGGGAATACCCGCTGACTCACACCAACTCAGCATTTGCTGGTCAAACTCACGCATCGGGTGACGGATATCCACAACCAGCACAACACCGCGCAAACACTTGCGAGTTTCAAAATAACGGGCCATGACCTTTCGCCAGTGCTCTTTAAGCTTCAGAGGCACCTTGGCATAACCATAACCCGGTAAATCAGCTATACGCCGGTTTTCGTCCAGTTCGAAGATAACAATCTGTTGTGTCCGGCCGGGCGTCTTACTGGTTCGGGCCAGTGATTTTTGATCTGTTAAAGCATTGATTGCACTGGATTTACCTGCATTAGAACGACCAGCAATTGCAACTTCGATACCCCGATCCGCTGGCAGCTGTCTAAGCTCGTGAGCATTGAGTACGTAGGTCGCAACTCTGAAAGGGTTGGTCTTTTTCATTGTTTGTTTCTCATATTTTTCTATCTTATCGCTGGAACGATTGGGGCGAAAACGGGATAATAACGGCCCATTTCGATCATTGTACGCAAACATTCCTGGAGAGTACGAAATGAAGCAATTATTGCAATTCGCTATTGGCCTGTCGCTGCTGGTATCACTACCTGTTTTCGCGATAGGTGATGCGGGTGCCGGTCAGGGCAAAGCAGCCGTGTGTGCGGCCTGTCACGGCGTTGACGGAAACAGTATTATTCCTATGTGGCCTAAAATCGCCGGTCAACACGCCTCTTACCTGCAACGCCAGATCATGTTGGTCAAAGCCGGCAGCCGGCCGGTTCCGGAGATGGCCGGAATCGTTATCAACCTTACCGACCAGGACATGGCCGACCTGGCAGCTTATTTTTCCAGCCAGACCACTAGCGCCGGTTTAGCCGATGAGGCATTGCGTGCAAGTGGTGAATTGCTTTACCGGAGCGGCAACCCTGAAACCGGTATACCCGCCTGTATGTCCTGTCACGGCCCTGCCGGCGAAGGCAACCCGCTATCAGGTTACCCCTCTCTTGCAGGTCAACACTCGGTCTATTCAGAGAAAATGTTAACCGGCTTCCGAGCAGGTACAACCTGGGGCGCTGATGATGCCAGCAGCACGATCATGACCGATGTGGCCAATCGGCTAACCGATGAGGAAATCAAGGCCGTGGCCAGTTATGTACAGGGTTTACACAGCGTAAAAGAATAAACCCGTAAATACCCGGCGGAACAAAGGGCGCCAAACGGGGTCTTTAAGCCAATAGATAATAAAATTTGGAGAAAGCAATAATGATTCATAAGGTAGTTTTCGCGTTAAGTTTGCTGTTTGGCAGCCAGTTAGCCATGGCACAACTTGAGCCTTACCAGGAAGGTGTGCATTACTTCGAAATTGGCCAGGTACCGGCCGATACCGGTTCTGACACCGTGGAAGTCACCGAACTTTTCAGCTATGGCTGTTCCCATTGCAATACATTTGAACCCTATTTGGAAAGCTGGAACCAGAGTAAGCCCGAGAACGTCACTTTCAACCGTATTGCTGTTGCTTTTGGCCGCAGAGCCTGGGAGATGATGGCTCGCGCTTATATCACGGCAGAGATGCTGGGTATTGAGGATGAAAGTCATATCGCCATGATGGACGCCATCTGGAAAGAGCGAAAGCAATTCCGCACCGTGGACGAACTGGCTGATTTCTACACCCAGTTTGGCATCGAGAGATCAGCCTTTCTGGCGAACTACCAGTCATTTGCAGCAGACAGCCAGTTGCGTAAAAGCCAGCGTGATATACAGCTTTTCGGCATCATGGGTACGCCCAGCATGGTTGTAAACCGTAAGTACCGGGTCACAAGCAGCAAGGATGTCGCGAACTTCAATGCCATGCTGGACGTTGTCGATTTCCTGGTAGCCAAGGAAACGGTCACGCCGTAAAATTCACGATTTGTCACCCGCTCGGGTGACCCTTATTTGTTCTATCGTTCCCGCCTTCCAGGGCGGGAACAGTCTTCAATCCTTCGCTTACCATCGTTAAAGACATCCCTTTCCACCGCAACCATCTCACACAACATTACCCCGTCGATAGAAAAGCATTTTTGCAGTTGACTCATCCGTGCATAAGAGTATTCTGTTGTTTCCTTACCACATCGTGTTTACAACTATGTCGCAAGCCCAAATCCTGATCGTTGATGACGAGCCTGATATCCGGCAACTCGTACAGGAAATCCTTGAAGATGAGGGATATTCCGTACAGGTTGCAAAAGATGGTGAAAGTGCTCTTATGGTCTATGCACAGCAGAAACCCGACCTCGTTCTGCTGGATATCTGGATGCCGGATATTGATGGAATTTCACTCCTGAAAGAATGGTCTTGTGCCGGAAAGCTTGAGTCACAAGTCGTCATCATGTCAGGTCACGGCACCCTCGAAACTGCTGTGGAGGCAACTCGCCTGGGTGCTTTTGATTTTGTACAAAAACCACTCTCACTCGCCAAATTACTGGCGACAGTGCGAAAGGCGCTGGATTCACGACCGCAAACCACCGCTACGGAGACTTCCGGGAGTTTCGCAACGCCGGCCGAACCGCTTGGCAACAGTCCGGTTATGCAACTGTTGCGCAACAGTGCAAAGCAGGCTGCAAATAATGCATCACCAGTGATGATTACCGGTGAAAGCGGCAGTGGAAGGGAAACGCTGGCTCAATACATCCATCACCTGTCATCCGCCAGCGGAGACTTGGTTAAGCTGGACCACAGCCAGGCGAGCGGTGAAAATGCCCGCAGCTATCTGTTCGGTTCTGTTTCAAATGGCAATGCAATCGAGGGACTGCTGGATAAAGCCGCCGGTGGCGTGCTGTTCATACCTAAATTGCAAAGACTGCCAGTTGGCACACTCGAATTGCTGAATAACGCAATTGAAACAGACGGATACACACCTGATGGCGGCATGGGCCTTAAACCCATTGGGTGCCGTATAATTTGCAGCGCCGCCGACAACCTGGAACAACTGGTTAAAGAAGAACGTTTGCCCGGAGCCTTGTATTTCCACCTGAACGTGTTGCCTTTAAAAGTACCCGCACTGCGTGACAGACCCGAAGATATCCCTGAACTTATCAGGTACTTTTCCGATTGGTTTCCAAACCATGAAAATCTGCCCTACCGGTCATTCTCGGTTTCCGTCCAGAACCGGATGCGAAACCACAGCTGGCCGGGTAATGTTCGCGAGTTGCGTAACCTGATCCAGCGGTTGTTAGTGCTGGGCCACGAAGGTGAGGTCTCGGTGCAGGAAGTTGAGGAAGCACTGAACCAAACTGCAGGCAGCATGGATCCGGCCTCAACCGGCCACGTGGGTTTGAATGACGACGGCCTGTATGACCTGCCTTTGCGTGAAGCCAGGGAGCAGTTCGAACGAGACTACCTGACCTACCAGTTAAAGAAGGCAGGCGGCAGTGTCGGCAAACTATCCGAATCGGTAGGTATGGAGAGAACCCACCTGTACCGAAAACTCAGGTCACTTGGAATTGACCCGAAACTGGTGAGCAACTCATGAGGATCGTAATTCTGGGTGCCGGACAGGTTGGCTCCACGGTGGCCAGCGCACTGGTTCACGAGGACAATGACATCACCATTGTCGATAAAGATGAGTCACGTCTCAAAGAACTGCAGGATCAGTTGGATATAAGCAGTGTGCTGGGCTTCGCTTCCCACCCCAAGGTGATGGAAAGGGCTGGTATCGAGGATGCAGATCTTGTCATCGCATCGACCAGTTCCGATGAGGTCAACATGGTGGCCTGTCAGATTGCCTATACGCTGTACAACGTGCCTACCCGCATTGCACGGGTACGCGCCGTCGCATACACCGACAGGGAAGAGTTATTTCACCGTGAACATTCACCCATCGATGTTCTGATCAGCCCTGAACTATTGCTGACACAGTATATTGCCAACCTCATCGAATATCCCGGAACCCTGCAGGTCATGGATTTTGCTGATGGCCGGGCACAACTGGTGGCCACCGAAGCGGAAGCCGGCGGTCTGCTGGTAAGACAAAAACTATACACACTGGCACAGCACATGCCGGGCCAGTCAGATGCCCGCATGGCGGCTATCTATCGCGACGGCGAACTGATCCTGCCTGAAGGCAGCACTATAATCGAGGAGAATGATATTGTCTTTTTCCTCGCGGCAAAACGTGACATACCTGCGGTCATGAAAGAACTCAGACCAATCGATAACCCGATCCGGCGCGTGATCCTTGCCGGTGGTGGCAACATCGGTAAAAGCCTGGCGCGTCAACTTGAACGCGACCACCACGTAAAAGTGATTGAACGTAACCCTGCCAGGGCCGAATCAATTGCTGAAGAGCTGTCGAAGACCATCGTGCTGGTCGGTGACTGCACCGATGCCACCCTGTTAATGGAAGAAGCAGTAGACAATACCGATGTTTACTGTGTACTCACCAATGACGATCAGGCCAATATCCTGTCCGCATTGCAGGCCAAGCGTATGGGGGCGAAGAAAGTTATTGCCATCATCAACCGGCCTTCATATGTAGACCTGATGGAGGCGGGCACGATCGATATCGCTGTCTCACCACAGCAAATCACCATCGGCGCCCTGCTGGCTCATATTCGCCGGGGCAGCATCGTACGTGTTCATTCACTCAGGGGTGGTGCTGCGGAGGCCATCGAAGCGGTTGCGCTCGGGGACAGACGCAGTTCCAAGGTGGTTGGGCGGTCTCTTGAAGAACTGGACCTGCCGGAAGGCACTACGATCGTTGGAATTGTGAGGGGTGAAAACGTCATCATTGCCCACCACGATACGGTTATAGAGGAGCATGACCATGTCCTGTTGTTTGTACCGGACAAGAAACAAATTCACGCGGTAGAGCAACTTTTCCAGGTGAGCGCTTCCTTCATATGAAACACCGAAGAACGGCAACCGTTCAACGGATCCTGGGTTTTCTGATCGCCGGCGCCAGCCTCATGATGATTCCACCAGCACTGGTTTCATGGTGGTACAAGGATGGCACGGCCAACCTGTTTCTGGTCAGTGCTGTTATCCTGTTTCTAGTCGGTATGGCCATTTTTCTGCCGGTTCGGAATGTCCGCGAGGAACTGCGTCTGCGTGACGGGTTCCTGGTCGTCGTCGCGTGCTGGCTTTCGCTGGTGCTGGTCGGGGCACTTCCCTTTTTATTGTTGATGCAGCCGGAAATCTCCTACGTCGATGCCGTCTTCGAATCCATGTCCGGACTGACAACTACCGGTGCCACGATCCTGACAAATATCGATGCCCTGCCACGTGGCTTATTATATTACCGTCAGCAACTTCAATGGCTGGGAGGTCTCGGCATCGTAGTACTGGCCGTCGCCATTTTGCCCATGCTCCGCATCGGCGGTATGCAACTTTACCGGGCTGAAACACCGGGACCGTTAAAAGACAGCAAACTGACTCCGCGCATCACTGAAACTGCCAAGGCATTGTGGTTAATTTATCTTGGGATTACCGTTCTTTGTGCACTGGCCTACTGGCTTGGCGGCATGACACTTTTCGATGCCATCGGCCATGCTTTCAGCACGGTGGCGATTGGTGGAATGTCTACCCATGACGCCGGTTTTACCTACTTCAACAGCCCAACTCTGGAAATAATTGCGACATTTTTCATGGTGGTTGCCGGTATCAATTTCGCGATTCACTTCACATCCTGGAAAAGAGCCAGCTCCCAACCCTATTTTCACGATCCCGAACTCAAGGTTTACGCGTCACTGCTACTCGCATTCGCAACCCTGACCACCATCGCGCTGTACCTGAACGGGACCTATGGATCCATCTCTGAATCTGCACGTTACGCGAGCTTCCAGGTGGTTTCAGTCATGACAACCACCGGCTTCACCACCGCGAATTTCTCCCTCTGGCCGGGTTTTATTCCCATCATGCTCATCTGTATTGCGTTTATTGGCGGTTGCGCCGGCAGCACTTGTGGCGGCATGAAGGTGATCCGCATCATGCTTTTATATCGACAGGCGATTCGTGAAATTCGCCGGCTGATTCACCCCCATGCAATCTTTCCGGTAAAGATCGGCGGCAGAAAGACATCCACGACCGTCATGGATGCGGTCTGGGGTTTCTTTTTTCTGTATGTCTCCAGTTTCGTGATGATAACCATTGCGCTCAATGGTGTGGGTGTGGACCCGGTAACCGCTTATGCCGCCGCCGCGGCCTGCATAACCAACCTTGGACCGGGACTGGGTGAGGTCAGCGCCAACTATGCCAGTCTCAACTCAACAGCCAAGGTCATTCTTAGCTTCGCCATGTTGATGGGCCGGCTTGAGATCTTCACCCTGCTGGTACTGTTTTCACCCGCTTTCTGGCGTAGCTAGTGTAGCGTGAACCCTAAAAGGCAGGATCAGTGGTTACCGGATGTCAGGGGAAACTCTGAAGCCAGGTTTAATTTCCGCAGCATGGAACGTTTTTTATTGTGATGACCCTGCATACGCTGCAGGATATCGTCCAGCATTTCCACGGCTTCAATGACATGCTCACCTTTATTCAGCATAACCGCTTCTGCCTCCTGGGCCATGGCAGCATCTGTAACCTCTGCTCTTGAAGCATGGCCGCGCTTGGTCAAGCCTTCCAGCACCTGGGTTGCCCAGATCACGGGAATATGCGCTGACTCGCATACCCACAGAATTTCTTCCTGAACTTCAGACATACGTTCAAAACCGCATTCCACTGCTAAATCGCCCCGTGCAATCATGACGCCACAGGCGGGAAATTTGAGCGCCTCCAAAAGGATGGCCGGCAGATTGGCAAAGCCTCTCTTGGTTTCCACTTTCAACACCGCACCGATATCATCACGGCCAAGTTTGCACAGGTGCTGATGCAGTGCCCGGACATCATCCGGACTGTTGGTGAAAGACAAACCAATCATGTCAGCATGGCGGGCAGCGAATTCCAGGTCCTGCAGGTCCTTGGTGCTCAGCGCAGCCAGGTTGAGGTCTGTATCCGGAAGATTGACCCCCCTGTTGCCTTGCAATTTTTCCACCGGATTCCGGGTGTGGGTAATGCGAATCTGCAATTGTTCCGAATCGCGTTTTTCGACGATGCCGGCGATCCGGCCGTCATCAAAGAACACAGGTTCGCCCAGGCGGACATCACGATAGACCTCCGGAATTGCCAGTGAAACCTTACCCGGATTCAGCAACTCACCATCGCTATCGTGAAATGCGGGTTTCCCCGGTTCAGTTTTTGCCGAAACAATCAGAACATCATCTTTGCGGATCAGGCAAACGCTGTCCTCAGGGGTCAAACCAGATAGTTCAGTTTCGGGGCCCCGGTTACCCATCCGGTCATGAATATGTAGAACAGTGCCATTCGCCACATAAGACGTCTTTTTGGATTCGGCCCAGTAACCGTCTGCGCGTTTCTCCTTTATACGCCAGTTTCTCTTGGAACCGCGCGCATCCCTGAAGCTGATTCGATCACTCGCATTCAAGCAATCCAGCCAATCCGGGTCCATTGTGAGTGTAACGTCAGCGGCGGGCATCTCGGAAAACACCGTCTTTTCAGGGGTTAACCAGATTCGTGCGGGACGTAGAATCTTGCCGTTTTTAGCCCGCACAGGCCGGACCTTGATGACTGCCGGGTTGGTTTCCATGGGACCGAGACGAAGTTTTGGGCCTCCCAGGTCCATCAGAATACGGCAGGACAAGCCGGTTGAGTGCTCTGCATTTCGCAGAGTTTCAATCATCCGGGACCAGATTTCCGGATAATCGTGCGCACAATTGATACGCATGCAATTCATTCCGCTGAGAAGTAATTGATGCACCATCAGGTAGTCATCGGCTGCCTCAACCGGCATGGTGACAATAATGTGACCGCGTCTGCTCCCGGGATGCGTTCCAAAAAGCCGGGTAGTGTTTTTCTCAAGGCATTTCGCGCCTTCGGTGAAGGCAGTGTGTATATCCGGTGAAGCAGCCACGGCCTTTGCCTGACCGCTGAGCAGGTAGAGGTTGCGCAGAACTGCATCGATGGTCGCAAGGACGTGGGGCTCTATCCTTCCAAGCGAGGACAGCCCCAGGCGGGTCAAGTGGTCCTGGAGGGGTCTTATGTCTTCATGTCTTACCGCAAGATAGCGCAAAAGATTTTGTGCGCAGGTCTTACGCTCAGGGGGCAGTCCGGTCAAGGCTTGCAGGCCTTGCTCTGCCTGTTCTTCAACCATCCGGCGTAATGACTCCATCTGCCCGATCAAATCGTCAATGGTCCAGGATGGTGAAGACTGATGTTGGATGGAATTCATATGCCCATGCTCCCAACATCACTTTAATCCTTGGTGAATCAAAGCTATATGATATAAATCAAGCCTGCTTGATATCAGGAATCAAAACCGGGAATATTCAACGGCGGTTCAGCCAGTATGGATTTCAACGTTTATAAAACGACTTCTCTCCTTCAGGGCGATTCCTGAAGCGCTTGTAAGCCCACAGATACTGCTCCCGGTCCACTTCAATGCACTGCTCTATACGCCGGTTAACCTCTGTCAGTGCTTCGCGCATGTTCTCACTGTAAATGGATGAGTCTGTTGTAAACAAATGCACGCAGTACCGGCCACCCTTGCGCCTCTCACAGACAGCGAAGACAACCGGGGCACCCGTACGTTGAGCCATACGCGGCAGTAATACACCGGTCAGGGCTTCAACACCAAAAAATGGTGCGAACTGTCCGCCGCCGCCGGTTGGTTCCTGATCCGGCAGTAGCGCAACACAATAACCGTCTTTGAGCAGTTGATACATACGTCTGAGACCCTTGCCGGTTGCCGCTACCATCTCGGCTCCCGCACGAGCACGCTTTTCTGTTAGTAATGCATCAATGTCAGGATGTTTGCTGGGTTTGTATAAAATGGCAGCCTTGCCCTTGCTGTGCAGATACAGGTTTAACATTTCCCAGGAACCATAGTGCGGTGCAGCCACGATTAAGCCCCTTCCTTCGCTGATCAGTTCGTCCACCTGCTCCATGCCCTGCACTTCATCGAACAGACCGTACAACCGCTCCAACGGCCAGTGCCACAACATACCGGCTTCAAATACCCCCTTGACATAATGTGTCATGCTGGCCCGGCCGACCTTTTTCCGCTGCTTTGCATCCATCTCCGGATAGGCCGCTTTTAAATTCAGGCGTGTGACTCGCCGTAAGCGGGGCACCGAGTACCAGACTACCGCTGCGAGGGGCGGAGCAAGATATTTTGCGGCACGCGGCGTTATCCAGCTGAACAAACGCATGACGGCACGAATGGCGAGTAATTTCATCAGCAGTCGCTCATATACCGGGAGAAAGCAATGCTAACATTGGCCCGCATATTTCACCAGTCGGTAGCGTGCCTCGCTATAAGTAAATGATTTGTATGAATTAAAAGACATTATTTCAAACAAATCCCATGGTACACTTTGTACCCGGCCCGATACCGACTGGTTAAATATGCGGGTTAGCAAAACGGGATTATTCAAAACAGGATCGTAAAATGATTGCATTATTGCAAAGAGTATCGGAAGCCAGCGTGGTTGTTAATGAAAAACCTTCAGGGCCCAGGGTGACCGGTGCAATCGGGGCCGGCATCCTCGCGCTTGTAGCGGTTGAGAAAGGCGATACCGAGGCCCAGGCGGACAGGCTCTTGCAGCGCATTGTCAGCTACCGGATATTTTCAGATGAAAACGACCGCATGAACCTGAACCTGCTTCAAACGGGTGGACAATTGCTTCTGGTTTCCCAGTTTACACTGGCCGCGAACACCAATAGCGGCAACCGCCCCAGCTTTACGCCGGCGGCAGAGCCTGCAGAAGGTAAAAGGCTGTTTGATTACCTGCTGGAATCAGCCCGGGATCAGCTCGGTGAGGTTCCCACTGGAAGCTTCGGTGCCTCTATGCAGGTCAGCCTGGTCAATGACGGCCCGGTAACTTTCAGTTTACGTGTACCACCGGCAAGCTGAACACAGCCACCTCAGTTTTCTTCAAATTCGTTGAGTTTTCGGGTCAAGGTATTACGGCCAACACCTAATAAGCGTGCCGCTTCCACTCGTTTGCCGCCGGTATGTTCAAGCGCACAATCGAGTACAATTTTTTCAAATTCACCACGGACCGTAGACATCAGGTCAGTCTGACCGCTAAACAGTGCCGCCCGGGTCCAGTTCCGCAATGCCTCTGACCAGGAGTCAACGGGCCCGCTCGCTGCATTCCTATCCTGCAACCCGGCGGGTAGATCTACAGGCAAAATCTGTTCGCCCGGCGCCATGACACACAATTGCTGACAAAGATTCTGCAACTGCCGTACGTTGCCCGGCCAGGATTTCTGTTGCAAAGCAAGGATGGTCTCAGGCATTAAGTGTTTTTTCTCAAGACCCATTTCCTCTGCTGCTTCTCGCAGGAAATGCCTGGCCAACTGGGCAATGTCTTCACTGCGCTCACGCAGAGGAGGTAACTCAATGGTAATCACATTCAAGCGGTGATAGAGGTCCTCACGAAAAGTGCCCTTGGCAATTCTTTTCTGCAAATCCTGGTGGGTTGCGGTTAGCACCCGGACATCCGCACGCAGCAGATCCCGCCCGCCGACACAGTAATAATCGCCTTCGGCAAGTACCCGCAGCAAACGTGTTTGCAATGGAAGGGGCATATCACCGATTTCATCGAGGAATAGCGTGCCACCGGCAGCTTCCTCGAACCGCCCCGCCCGCCTCGTGTGGGCTCCGGTGAAGGACCCCTTCTCGTGTCCAAACAGTTCGGATTCCAGCAGTTCAGTCGGAATCGCTGCCGTATTAATAGCGACAAACGGGCCTTGGGAACGCGGGCTGTGCTGATGCAGTGCACGGGCGACAACCTCCTTGCCGGTACCGGTCTCACCGGTCAACAACACGCTGATAGTCGAACGGGACAACCTGCCAATGGTTCGGAAAACCTCCTGCATAGCCGTCGAATCACCGATCAACTGGTTAGCTGTAGCTGGCTCTGTAGCGGCCGGAACGATGGTTGGAACGGCGGATGCACGGGCAACCACTGCAAGTACCTTGTCGAGGTCAAATGGCTTTGAAAGGTAATCGAACACACCTGACTGGAAGGCGGTAACCGCCTGGTCGAGATCCGAGAATGCTGTCATGGCGATCACCGGAACTTCGATCTGACGCTCCTCCAGGGCCGTCAACACACTCAGGCCATCAGCATCCGGCAAACGAATATCTGTAATAATAACAGATGGTTGAGAACCATCCAGCGCGGCAACAATATCACCCACAGTGGCAAAACTTTCGGTTACATAGCCGGCACGGCTCAGCGCCCGCTCGAGGACAAAGCGAATAGCCTCGTCGTCGTCAACAACCCAGATTAGCACCGGCTTAGTCATGGGTTCGTTGCAGCGGCAGTCTGAGTGTAAAACGGCTACCGGGCTCCAGTGGCGCATAGGTCAATAAACCCTGGTGGGCCGCCGCAATCTGTTGTGCGAGCGCGAGGCCAAGACCGGTACCATCACGCCGCCCGGTGACCAGTGGCAAAAATAACATGCTGCGCAGGGATTCCGGTACACCACAGCCATTGTCCTTGATATCCAGACGGACAACACGCCCCATACCGGGCTGTAACAGGCTCATGTCGTAGTCAACACGGCTTCGAATTTCGATCTCGGTTGCACCTGCCTGGAAAGCATTTCGAAGCAGGTTTAAAAACACCTGTCGCAACGCGGATGAGTCCGCTGATATTTCCGGGATGCTGGGGTCATAATTCTGAATAATTTTTACACTGGCGGCGGATTCCAAACGTATTAGCTCGGTGGTTTCCTGCAGGACGAAATGAATATCCAGCGGGTGACAGTCGAGTTCAGACTTGCCAAAGCGTGCAAGCAGTTCGTCGATGCGATCTACTTCACGTATGATCAACTTTGCCAGCGTGCCCAATTCACGGTCGCCCAGTTCTGCGGCCATCATTTGTGCAGCACCACGGATTCCACCCAGGGGGTTGCGAATCTCATGACCCAGGTTACGCCTGATCAAATCAATCATTCCGGTTTGAAGCTCGCGTTGTTGCAGCTTGTTTTGTTGCTGTTGCCATTTGAGATCGTAAAACTCCAGTAACGTACCCTGCCCGGTGATGGGTTGAATCGTGCAGCCGAACAAGCCACCGGGCAGTTTGCACTCGCTCAAATGACGACCACGCTGTTCTCCGGCAGTTGTTGAAACAGCCTCTGACAGCTCACTTGGAATGCCGTCAACATCCTTAAAAGGCCAGCCGTGAATACGCTCCCTTCCGGTTGCAAGACAATGTTCGGCCGCTGAGTTCATGTCCCGGACACAGCCCAGGTCATCCAACTCTATTACCGCTGTCGAGAGCGAATCAAGCATGGCACAGGTAAGCTCATATTAGCCTCGGGCGTTCCGGGCACGATTACCCAGCCCCGGTTGTCTGACGAAAAATACCACTGGCTCTGTGGTAGCGATTACACGCTTTTTGGAATCTTTCAGCACCGCATATACAGAGTGCTCGCCCCGGTCCATTCCAACCACCGGGACCATCTGCTGGGTGGTAGCTGTATGCATTCTTCCGTCCAGATAAATCTCTACCTGCATACCCTCTTGTAACGCAGATCCCGCGCTCCAGGCAATTGCAATGGGGCCATCCGGCTTCCAGACTGACTCTTCCGACTGCGGGGAAACGATCGCAAAATCCCTGAAGCTCCTGCGTACATCCGCGAGTGACATCTCTTTCTCTGCCCCGACGTCAGCAGGTGGTGCTTTTTCATATGCCGGCGCTTCAATCACGCTGATCGGGGCCAGTTTGATGGGCTTGGAGCCGTCAGCCGGTGGTTGGTCGGTAAAGGTTACATTGCCGTCTTTATCGACAGTTTTGTAGACCTGTGCCATCAACGGTGAAGCCATCAGCGCCAGTGATAGCACAACAAGGATCGTAATAAATCTCATATAAATAGCCGTTTTCATCGTCAGACTCCAAATTAATACCGGCCATCAAAGCCTCGCAAACAGCGAGGCGTACCGGTTTCCGTGGAACTGCCCAATGACAGCCCCTCTATATAGAGTAATACATATCAAACTCAACCGGATGGGTGGACATGCGGAAACGTGTCACCTCTTCCATCTTGAGATCGATATAAGCATCAATCAGATCATCATCAAATACACCACCGGCTTTCAGGAAATCCCTGTCGCCATCCAGCGCTTCGAGGGCCTGTGCAAGACTGGCGCATACCGTTGGAATGTTCTTCACTTCCTCGGCGGGCAGATCGTAAAGGTCTTTGTCCATGGCCGGACCGGGGTCAATCTTGTTGATGATACCGTCAAGGCCGGCCATCATATAAGCAGCAAACATCAGGTAGGCATTGCCCGCCGGGTCACCAAAACGCACTTCGATACGACGCGCCTTTGGACTACCCACATGAGGAATACGGCAGGAGGCCGAACGGTTGCGGGCCGAGTAAGCCAGCATAACTGGCGCTTCATAACCAGGCACCAACCGCTTGTAACTGTTAGTGGAAGCGTTCGCGAATGCATTCAGCGCACGCGCGTGTTTGAAAATACCACCAATATAATGCAGTGCCATCGTTGATAAGCCACCGTACTCTTCACCGGAAAACAGATTATTACCGTCCTTGAATAAGGACATGTGGACGTGCATACCAGAGCCATTATCTCCAACCAGCGGTTTTGGCATGAAGGTCGCAGTACGGCCCGAGGCGTGCGCCGCGTTATGGGTCGCATATTTGAAAGTCAACATCTCGTCCGCCTTGCGGGTCAATGTAGCGAACTTGGTACCAATCTCACACTGACCGGCAGTACCCACTTCATGGTGATGCACTTCAACTTCAACACCCATTTTCTCCAAAATCCTGCAAATAGTTGAACGCAGATCATGCAAACTATCCACTGGGGGAACCGGGAAATAACCGCCTTTAACGCGCGGACGGTGACCATGATTGCCTTCTTCATATTCCGCGCCGGTATTCCAGGCGCCTTCTTCGGAATCAATATTGTAGAAAGTTGAATGCATATCCGTGCCGAAACTGACACTGTCGAATACGAAAAACTCCGGCTCAGGGCCAAAGTAAGCCGCGTCAGCAACACCACTGGACTTGAGGAACGCTTCCGCACGCTTGGCCAGTGAGCGGGGACAACGGTTATAACCCTCCATCGTATCCGGCTCGAGTACGTCGCAACGAATGATCATCGTGCTGTGCTCCATAAAGGGGTCCATCACGGCAGAGTCAACATCCGGCATCAGCACCATGTCTGACTCGTTGATCCCCTTCCAGCCCTTGATCGAAGAGCCATCGAACATTTTGCCTTCTTCAAAAAAATCTTCATCCGCCATCGCAGCAGGCATGGTCACATGCTGTTCTTTACCTGCGGTATCACAAAACCGTAAATCGACGAATTCAACTGCTTCATCGGTGATCATTTTCTCTATTGTTTCTATGCTCATGTCGTTGTTCCTATGCTGTTACCTTGATAAATGTCCAAAACGGGTCGGTATAAATATGCAGAAGTCGTGCCAAACTGAAAGAAAGGCAAATTTATTTTTTGATTTAAACAAATCGATTTTCGGAGCACTTTCACAACATTTGACTACGTATAAGTGATATTTACGTCACCTCTTGGATCACCGTACAGACCGACGGGCTCAACACTGCACCATTATCGCACCAAATGATTAATTGCGCACCATATTGGTGCGTTTTTTACCTAGAAAGTGTACCAAAGCAGAGCCACACCCAGTGCGAGGCGATAAAATACAAAGGGCAACAGGCCTACGCGCTGTAGCAGGGCAAGAAATGCCGCAATACACAACCAGCCGGCGAGGGCTGAAAGCAAAATAGCCAGGCTGAATTGCAACCAGTCGATTGACGCGTCATGCATTAGCATCCGCAATACCCCGTAGGCACCGGCAGCGGCGATGATCGGTATCGAAAGCAGGAATGAAAAACGCGCGGCGCTGTCGGCATTGAAGCCCAGCATGCGGCCCATGGTAATGGTGATTCCGGAACGTGATGTACCGGGCACAAGGGCCAGCATTTGCGCCAGGCCAATCAAAAGTCCGGACTTCAAGTTGATTTCGGCAAGTTGTTTTTTATGTGCAAAGCGGGCATCCGCCCACCACAACAACAGACCAAAGCCGATGGTACTGACCGCAACGACACGAACATCCCTGAGTGACGACTCTACCCAAACATGCAACAGTCCACCGGCAACAATGGCGGGAATACTGGCCACGACCAGTATCAGACCCAGCTTTCGCGAGTCCTCGTTTCCTTTGCCGGCAACAAACCACGATGCCAGCATCTCCCGCAGGTCATTACGAAAATATACCAGCACAGCCAACAAAGTACCCAGGTGCGTAGCAACATCAAATACCAGGCCCTGGTCAGGCCAGCTGAAGACCTTGCTGCCAAGGATCAGGTGGGCAGAACTGGATACCGGCAAAAATTCCGTCAGACCCTGGACCAGGGACAGAACGATAATTTGAATCAAGGTCATTGAGTGTAGCTAATCCTGTAGATCACACCGGCCAGGTCATCAGACACCAGCAGCGCACCATCGGGCATCACCAGCACATCATTGGGACGTCCCCAGACCTCCTGACCCTGCAACCAGCCAGCTGCAAATATCTCATTGTTTAAAACCGTGCCGTCAGGCTGTACATCCAGAACACGAACCTGGTAACCGATCTTTTCGCTCCGGTTCCATGAACCATGCTGGGCGATAAACAGGCGGTTTTTGTAACCGGCGGGAAACATGTCTCCGGTATAAAAGGTCAGGCCCAGCGCAGCGCCGTGAGGATCGAGTTTTGCAACCGGCGGGGTGTAATCGGCACAGTCCCTGTCCTTTCCAAACTCTTCATCCAGCAGATCACCCTGGTGGCAATAAGGGATACCAAAATGCATACCAGCATGTGGTGCGTGGTTTAACTCATCTGCCGGAAGGTCATCCCCCAGCATGTCGCGGCCGTTGTCCGTGAACCACAACTGACCGTTCTCCGGGTGAAAAGCCAGTCCCACGCTGTTGCGCACGCCTTTTGCATAAACATCCATGGCGCTGCCGTCAGGGTTCATCCGGCGTATCTCGCCAAAGCCTTCTTCATCGCAGATGTTACAGGGCACGCCTACCGGTATATACAGTTTGCCATCCGGCCCAAAACGCAGGTACTTCCAACCGTGATGCTTCTTGTCCGGCAGTGCATCGGTCACGACCACGGGCTCAGGAGGCTGATCAAGAAGGGCTTCAATATTGTCGTAGCGTAATATCCGGTCCACCGCACCCACATAAAGTGCACCATCGCGGAACTCGAGACCGGAAGGCATGTTGAGATCCTCGTCTATCAACCTGACGGTCTCCGCCCGGTGGTCACCATCCGCATCGGTCATTGCCCAGAGCTTGCCGGCCTTGCGGCTACCGGCAAACAGGGTTCCGTCATCCCCCAGGACCATCTGCCGTGCGTTTTCAACACCATCAGCATAAATTTCAATGCTAAAACCGGGCGGTAATTCAAGCTGGTCCAATTGGGTATCTGCAAGGACGGCTTCAAACGGCAGTACGGCCAAAAATAACAAAATATATTTGAAGCTTTTCATACCGCCATGTTAACAGCAGGCGCGCCGCGCAGCATCCACCGCACTGAACATCGCAACTCCGTCATGCGTACAACCCATGCGCAACACCAAACCCCCTCGTAGGGTGGGTAACTTGTTACCCACGCGTTAACCCGGCTCACTCCCCAACGGTGCCCCGTAGGGTGGGTAACTTGTTACCCACGCGTTAACCCGGCTCGAACCCCAACGGTGCCCCGTAGGGTGGGTAACTTGTTACCCACGCGTTAACCCGGCTCGAACCCCAACGGTGCGTCACAAGTAACACGCCGTACCCAAATGAAATACATGCGAGCTAAAGCAATACAGCAGTACATGTCATAAAATGCATGCCTGTTTTTAATACTCTGGAAATTGTCATGCGCCTAATGTCTCTCGCCTTCGGGTTCCTGCTGTCTGCATCCTCGTTTGCAATGACCTCTGCAGAGTACCTGCCAGAAGATGCAGAACTGGATACATCCATACCATCGCCCGAGTCCCGGCTCGGTTGGGAGCCGGGTGACTGGAGAATTCAGCACCCGTCCCTGGTCCGGTATATGTACACACTTGCTGAGACATCAGACCGCGTCAGCATCAAGGTCACGGGGCATACCCATCAGCAGAAACCACTGCTGCAGGTGATCATCACTTCGGAAGAAAATCAGTCAAAACTTGAGTCACTTCGCCAGTCACATCTCAAGGGGGCCGTGAGTGGTGATCCTGATGCACCGCTGGTGGTGTGGCTCGGTTACAGCGTACACGGTGATGAAGCCAGTGGCAGCAATGCCGCACCCATCGTCGCCTGGTATCTCGCTGCATCCCGGTCCGAGTATGTAAGGGATCTGCTCAAAAACACCATTATCATCCTGGATCCCAGCCTGAATCCGGACGGCCTCGACCGCTTTGCAACCTGGTCAAACTCCAACAGAAGTTTGAATCCGGTCGGCAATCGCAATGGCCGTATCCACCACCAGGACTGGCCTTCGGGCAGAACCAATCACTACCTGTTTGACCTGAACCGTGACTGGCTAACCCTGGAGCAGCCTGAATCCCGCGCCCGGATCACCGAGTATCACCGCTGGCTGCCGCACATCATCACCGACCACCATGAAACCGGTGACGATGGCTTCTTTTTCCAACCCGGTGCACCCACCCGGCAACATCCTTTAACCACCGCCGAGAATCTTGCGATGACACGTGCATTGGTACCGTACCATGCAAGGAGCTTCGACAGCGCCGGAGAAATGTATTTCACCGAAGACACTTACGATGACTTCTTTTACGGTAAGGGTTCGACCTACCCGGACATCAACGGCAGCATCGGTATCCTGTATGAACAACCCCGAGTCAACGGCGCTGTCTACAACCGCGACTCGGGACCACTGGAGTTCACCGAGGCCATTCACAACCACGTCCGCATGTCTTTATCGACACTCAAAGGTGCCCACGAACTTAGCAGCCAGTTCAAGAAATACCAGTCCGGCTTTTTCCGGGCGATGCTGCAAAGGGCAGAAAATGCTGGCTTCCAGGCATGGGTTATCGGTGATGGGAATGACACGGCGAGGGCGCTGGCTCTGATGGACCTTTTCAAACGGCACCAGGTAGAGTTTCAAACACTGGACACCGAAATCAATGTGGGTGGAAAGGAATTCAAGCCTGGACATGCCTGGGTCGTTCCCGTGAACCAGCGCCAGTTCGGCCTGGCACAGGCGATGCTGGAAACCCGTACGAAATTCGAAGACAACACTTTTTACGATGTCTCTGCATGGAATCTGCCAATGGCCTATAACCTGCCGGTCGCGAAACTGGCACGGCTACCAGCCACCTCTGATAACAGTTCCGCCCAGGTCTCCAACGCACCTGACCCTGATGCCGTCGCATGGATTATTTCCTGGCAGCAGTTGAACGCACCGGCAGTGTTGCAGGATTTACAGGAAGCCGGTGCCAATGTGCGAGTTGCAACAAAACCATTCAGCATCAGCGACGGCCCAGCATCCGAATCATTCAGTGAAGGCAGCCTGGTGCTGCTTACCGGTCTGCAGGAAAAGGAAAAAGCTGACGCCATATTCGACTTACTCAAGAGTGCCGATGTCAACGTACATTCTTTCAACAGCCAGTTGACCACAAGCGGTCCAGGTCTCGGCACCAGTCACTTCAAAAAAGCAGAAGCCATTCATCCTCTGTTGATCGTCGGCCCGGGTACACGCGCCTACGATGTCGGAGAGGCCTGGTTTCAACTTGATCAACGTCTCGGTGTGGCACCGGTAATGGTTAATATATCCCGTCTGAAGTCGATTGATCTGCATGACTATACCCACCTCTTAATGGTGGAAGGCATATATACGGAAATAGGTAAAGACCTAAAACAGGACATTGCATCGTGGGTGAATGGCGGGGGCGTACTGGTCACTATACAAGGTGCTGCCAGCTGGGCTGAGACGCTGTGTTTCAATGCTACAAATTGCAAAGAAAACAATGGCAACGAGGAAGACACAGAAGAGCCATCAAAAACGATGGCCTATGCAGACTTCGAGGATCAGAAAGCCCGGCGTACGATCGGTGGCGCGATTGTCCAGGCATATATTGATAATACCCACCCCATCGCTTTTGGCCTCAACAGCGACATGCCAATCTTCCGCAGGGGAAGCACGCTTTTAGAAGCAAGCGAGAATCCATTTGCCGCACCGGTCCGTTACTCGGAAGATCCACTACTCAGCGGATACATCGGGGAACAACGCCTCACCGAAATGAGCGGTCAACCCGCCGTTATTGCCGAACGCCAGGGTAAAGGACTGGTGGTACGTTTTGCGAACAACCCGATCTTTCGGGGGTTTTGGCGTGGAACTGAACGTTTGTGGGTCAATGCACTTTATTTCGGACCATTGGTCCTTACAACTGAACTACCCCAGTAATCAATCAAATGCGAATGATTTGTATCATTATTGCTATTTATCTACTATAACTAGATACATATATACGTAAAAAGCCACTACGATCAGGAATTTGCCTAAGGAAATTAACTAATAATTACAAGCCCAGTGTCTGAATGTCTGCCAGGTTCATCATGGTGAAGAATATTCAGCCAATCGGCCTGTCGTTCGCTGCGGGGGTAGAAACGACGTGTCCTTACTCGGAAGATCAATACGCCGAAACGTTATTCGTGTCGGCCTCAATATATCAATTGCCGCCCGGGCATTCGTCCGTGTGGCTTCTGCTGTGCCACAAACCTTATCCGTAGGATGTGTAACTCGTTACGCACCGTTCAGACTTTCCATAACCGCCACGCCTCTGGTGGGTAACAAGTTACCCACCCTACGGGAGCTTCGATGAGCCTTATTGCTGAACTCAAACGCCGCAATGTTTTCCGCGTGGGTATTGCCTACGTGGTCGGTGGCTGGCTGTTACTGCAACTCACCGATGTACTTTCACAATTGCTTGATCTGCCGGATGTGGTTGGACGTGTGATTGTATTGCTGGTCGCCATCGGTCTGCCGGTTGCGCTGTTTTTCGCTTGGGCATTTGAGATGACACCGGAAGGCGTCAAACGTGAAAAAGATGTGGACCGTAGCCAGTCCATTTCCAACGTTACCGGTCAAAAGCTGAATAATGTCATTATCGGTGTGCTGGTGGTGGCACTGGGATATTTCGCCATCGACAAATTCATACTTGGCCCGGCAGAAATGGGGTCAGAGCCCTTTTCTCAGCAATCTTCCGAACAGACCAGTGCAGCTGAAGAGAAAGGGGCTCTGACCCCCGTCAAAGCCGAAGCCACACCTTCCTCAATCGAAGCTCATAAAGCCGATAAATCTATCGCCGTCCTGCCCTTCACCAACCGCAGCCCGAATGCCGATGACGCCTATTTCACCGATGGTGTACACGATGACCTGTTAACCCAACTGGCCAAAATTGATGCCTTTAGCGTTATTTCGCGGACCTCGGTTTTGGAATACCGGGATACGGCCAAGAACCTGAAACAGATTGGTGAGGAATTGGGCGTTGGCAACATCATGGAAGGCGCCGTGCAACGTTCAGGCAACCGCGTACGGATCAATGTGCAGTTAATCGACGCGGTCTCGGACGAACACCTGTGGGCCGAGGTCTATGACCGCGAACTGACCACCGAAAACCTCTTTGATATCCAGTCGGAGATTGCCAAATCCATTGCGAGCGCCCTTAAGGCGACGTTGACCGACAGTGAAATCGCCAGCGTTTCCGATGTACCCACCAAAAATGTTGCCGCTTACGAATTGTATTTACAGGGCAAGCGTTTTGCCCTGGGAGAAACTGAGATCGGTTTTGATACGGCTGTCGAGCTCTACAGGGAAGCGTTGAAACTGGATCCCGAATTTAAACTGGCATGGGTAGGTCTGGCGTATGCCTACATTAGCAACTACTGGACGTATGGCGCTAACCCTGCCGATCGCGACATGGCGCGGGATGCTATCGACAAGGCAATAGCCATTGACCCTGATTTCCCGGAACTCTATATGGCGGAAGGTTCCTATGCTTACTGGGGCATGCTGGACTATGACACTGCGCTCTTAAACCTGGATAAAGCCATTGCGCTAATGCCCAGCAATGCCGAGGCCCACATGTGGAAAGGCTGGGCGTCACGCCGTGCCGGTTTGTGGGAGCAGGCCATTGATTCCATGCAAATGGCCGTAAAACTGAATCCACGTGTTGCCTTCAATCTGCTGGAACTAGGAGCAACCCTCAGTTACTTTCGCCGCGACGAAGAGGCTCAGAAGCTTATAGAAGCCGCCTATAAGATGGAGCCTGACAACTACTGGGCAAAGTCATACCTTGCCGATCTGGCACTGAGGGTGAATGGCGATACCGACAGGGCATCAACCCTGATGGTCGGTGCGCAACATACCAATGACATGGGATTTTTATTTCCTTATTGGAACATCCAAATGATGACGGGGCATTTTGATGCGGCTTTGGATATCGCCCAAAAATGGTCGGTTGACTGGGAAATAGACGTCAAAAGCATCAACCTGCGTGAAAACCTGATCGCCATATCCATGAAGGCTTTGGGGCGAAACGCCGAGGCCATGGTCAGCGCGCAGGAAGCATTAAGTCGGATCGCACAGAAAAAGCTACACGGTCTCGACGACCACAGGGTCGCAGCGGCTGAACTTGAGGCTTACGCCATCCTCGGTGATCAACAGAAGGTTTCTGAACTGGTCGAAATAGTTTTGACCACAAAACCGGCCGACGCAGTTGAAGATTTCAATACCAGGTATCGCATTGCCCAAAATTACGCCTATGCCGGCATGCCTGGCGAAAGTATCGCAATACTGGATGCTCTGCATTCAGGTATTGGTCCCTTTTCAGTACCCTGGGTGGAACTGGACCCGGCATTCAACGACATTCGTAACGAACCCGATTTCATCGCCATGCTGGAGCGGCACCGGTGAGCTTCTGTGCTGAACACATGAGCTATTCAGCACCCACGATGGACGTAGGGTGCGTAACTCGCAAGGTGAGAGAAGGTGAGACGGGAACCCGTCGAGAAGCCAGCCTGGGCTGCGGGGAACCCGTCGAGAAGCCAGCCTGGGCTGCCGCATAGCGGTCGAGAGGGTGGCCTGAGCCATGTGCGGCACGATAAGGTCAAACCGTCACCGCTTCCAGTCCGATGTCGCCCGGACACACCCTTTAAACCCGGGACGTTAAACCTGAGTTCAGGTAAACCTTTGAGTTTCAGAGCTGAAGAAAGGAATAATTGCCAATATGGGTAACCGGTATTCCGCTGAGCAGCCTATGAATATGCATGTCGTTTTTGTCGCTCCATTTTGCATGGAAACAACCTTGCGTTTTGTTAAGGGCGCAGCGAGTCTGCCCGGTGTCAGTCTCAGCCTGATTAGCCAGGAGGGAGCTGAAAAACTCCCTTCCGACCTGCGTGCCAGGCTCGCCGGACACTGGCGTGTCCCCAATGCACTTGATCCGGAACAACTCGTTACTGCCACACGTGCGCTGGAGACAAAGCTTGGAACTGCAAAACGACTGATCGGTGCACTGGAGCAGTTACAGGTGCCGCTGGCAAAGGCCCGCGAAATTCTGGGCGTCGAAGGCCTTGATGTCGAAGCTGCCCGAAACTTTCGGGACAAGGCCCGAATGAAGGATGTATTGCAGGAAGCCGGCGTGCCATGCGCCCGTCACGTGCTCGCCGAAAGCCCGGAGCAGGCACAGGTATTTGCCGGGAGCACCGGGTTTCCATTAGTCGCTAAACCACCGTCCGGTGCCGGGGGAAAGGGAACTTTCCGCCTCGATGCAGAACGCGACCTGCAAAATCTGCTGCACCGATACCCGCCAACGGTGACTGAACCGATCATGCTTGAAGAGTTTGTTTCAGGCACCGAGCACTCGTTCGACAGCATTGTCATCCAGGGCAAACCTGTCTGGCATTCGATTTCCCGTTACATGCCTGCACCACTCCAGGTGCTCGAAAACCCGTGGATACAATGGTGTGTTTTCCTGCCAAGGGATATTGACACCGAAGCGTTCAAACCTATATGTGAGGCCGGCTTCAAAGCAGTGGAAGCCCTTGGTCTGCAAACCGGTCTGAGTCACATGGAATGGTTCGGTTTACAGGGCGATCGCATTGCAATATCTGAAGTGGGTGCGCGACCGCCCGGTGCACAAATCACCAGCCTTTTATCCTGGGCACATGACCTGGATTTCTATCGGGCCTGGCCACGCCTGATGATCTTTGATGAGTTCGACCCGCCGACACGCAAATATGCCGTGGGAGCTGCCTATTTCCGCGGCCAGAGAAGCACTTGGGGTGGAACACGCGTGCGTGCCATTCACGGTCTTGAAGAAGCCCAAAGGCGTTTTGGTCACATGGTTGTCGAAGCCCGTTTGCCATCGGCCGGACAGTTCGCTTCGGACAGCTACGAAGGTGAAGGATATGTGATTATTCGCGATGCCAGCTCGGACGTGGTTGAAGAGGCATTAAAGCAGATTGTCAGCCTGGTTCGAGTGGAGCTTGCCTGAGCCATGGTGATGCAAATTCTTCTGGGCCCTCAAAACCCCGTACCCAATCTCAAACAAGCGGTTGACAGGATCAACACAGATGGACCCATCGTGGTGATCTCAGCGGGTTGGCGTGACTCGGAGGGCGAAATCGATGAACTGCGGGAAATTACAGGACGTTCGCTTGAAGACCTGAAGCTCTATCGGCGCGCCGAGGAAGTATTTGCCAATGAACCGGCCCTGCATGAGTTGCATCGTGAACGCCAGAATAAACTGCGGGAACTGCAGCGTCTTTACAGAATTCGCCTGGCACCGACCATTGCAGCTGCCCGTAAGCTGATGCGTACCCGGGCCGAACCGGAATTGCTGCGTCTGGAGCAGCGTGCGGCCATTACGCAATTACGCGCACTGGATTCGCATCACCTCCGGCGTATCCGTGGCATCCACCTGAATTTCAACGAACGCCGGTCAGCACTGGAAGTGCCCCGGGCCCTTGTTCAGCGCGACGAGGTTCACAGCATGGTGAAAAATGCGGGCCTGGTCCTGATCGCCGGTGGTCATGTTGCGGTGTTACTGAACCGTATCCGGCTGTTCGGGCTCGATCGCTTACTGGCACAAAAGCCTGTGATTGCATGGTCCGCTGGCGCCATGGCGATGAGTGAACGCATTGTTCTGTTTCACCATGCAGCACCCCAGGGAAAACGCGATGCCGAGCTTCTGGACGCGGGCCTGGGTATCGTCCACCGCCGGGTTTTGCTGCCGCACGCAGGCAGCCGTCTCGACTGGCGTAATCGAAGAAGGATGGCTTTGTTCAGCCGACGATTCTCACCAGCTGCCTGCTCTACGCTTGATAACGGCTCGATGATTCATTTGGACAATGGGCAGGTTATTGCCTCGAGCGGGTCTTCCATCGTGACAAGAACAGGTCGCAAAAGAGCTTTGGCAAAGTCATGAATCCGCAAATCGATACCCTTTACCACGACGGCCCTCCATCTGCCAAAAAGATCGGGGAATTCATTCAGAACAACCGGTTTCCGCTGATTGAGCCCGGCCATGTCACCTTCGTATTCCAGGGGCAGGCTGACGAGGTGAATTTACGGCGTTGGATTTCCGGTCTGAGTACAGCACAACCCATGCAGGTTCTGGAAGATACGGATCTATGGGTCCTGCGCATGGAACTGCCTGATAAATCACGCTTCGAGTATAAATTCGAGGTCGTCCGGGGCGGTCATCATGATCTCGTGCTGGACCAATTGAACGATGTGCAGGCGTCGGATCCCTTCGGTGCCAATTCGGTGTGCCAGGGACACGGTTATAAACGTCCCGCCTGGACCCTGAACGACCCTGAAGCCCGCAAGGGTTCGCTGACCGGATTCCAGATGTATAGCGAGGCATTTGAAAGTCAGCGGGACATCCAGGTTTACCTGCCGGCGCGCTTTAAAAAAAGTCGCAGCTACCCGCTACTGGTCGTCCATGATGGTGCGGATTATTTGCATTACGCCGATTTCCAAACGGTACTGGATAACCTCATTCACAGACTGGAGATTCCGGCAATGGTCGTTGCCATGACACAATCTCCCGATCGCCTGGTTGAATACACAGGGGACCTGCGGCATGCCCGTTTTATTGGCGACGAACTTCTTCGTGAACTGAACGCAAAGCTTCCTTTGATCGACAGCAACAATGCAAGGGGGCTTATGGGCGCCAGCCTCGGTGGTGTGGCGAGTCTGCATACCGCGCGTCAATATCCAAACAGGTTCGGCCAGTTACTTTTACAATCCGGCTCCTTTGCCTTCAGCGACCTGGGTAAACACCAGAAAGGCCCGATATTCGACCCGGTCGTGAGTTTTGTTAATGAATACCGAAAGAATCCTTTTGCATTGGCTGAAAAAATCTATATGAGCTGTGGAGTATACGAATCACTGATTTACGAAAACCGCTCACTGGTACCCCTCCTGCAGGCACAGGGCATGCAGGTTAAATATGAAGAAGCGCGTGATGCCCATAATTGGGAAAACTGGCGTGATCGTCTGCGCAATGGTCTTTCGTGGCTATTCCCCGGACCATTGTGGATGGTGTACGAATAACAAAGCGTCATAAAAAATGAAAATCTGGTTCAAATCATTTGGAGGACGTATGATGAACAGGATGCAACCAGAGGAAAAGTAAGTGGCAAACATCACCCGGAAAATCGGCTTATCACTCGGTGCGGACATTTGCTGGCCCATCTGTTACGAGGAACTTCTTAAGCAACTCAATCTCAAGCTGGCCATCGATGGAAATACGGTCAGCTTTGAATCCTCCAGGGTCGAAATTGAACCATTCGATCTCCGCAAGCAATGCAATTACGATGTGGTAATTGACCGCCTGACCCATTGGTACCACATTTCGCGCGAGTGGATTAAAACAGAAATCCTCGTCAACGACCTGTATGTCTTCAACAATCCGTGGTCGTTACAGTCGATGGAAAAACAAACCACTTATGCCGCAATGATGCGTCTTGGATTTCCGGTACCGGATACGTGGATGATTCCGCCGAAACGATACCAGGAGTCCGGCGACTTGCGGCCAACCCTGAGTCGCTACGCGAAGCTGTTTGACCTTGGAGCCATTGGTGACCGCATAGGCTACCCGCTGTACATGAAACCCTACGATGGCGGAGCCTGGGTGGGTGTGACTGGCATCCATAATCGCCAGGAACTGCTTAATGCCTACGAAAGCAGCGGTACCAGGGTCATGAACCTGCAAAAAGGAGTGGAGCCCAATGACGCCTTTGTGCGTTGCGTGGGTCTCGGCCCCCAGTTCCGCATGGTCAATTACGATCCGGGCGCGCCGTTGCATGACCGCTATCGCATGGATCACGACTTCCTGCCGACAGACCAGGCCCAACAATTGCGTGACATGACCATGGTTATCAACGCCTTTTTTGGCTGGGATTTCAATTCCTGCGAGGGTCTGCGCCAGGAAGGTGTCTGGTATCCGATCGACTTTGCAAACGCCTGCCCTGACTCCCAGGTGACGTCCCTGCACTATCACTTCCCTTGGTTGATCAAGGCCAACCTGCGCTGGTCCATTTTCTGCGCCGCCACCGACCGTGCAATGAAAACAAACCTTAACTGGCAGTCGTATTTTGATATTGCGGATCAGGACATCGCCTTTGAAGAAAAAGTGGCTGCATATGTTGAGCTGGCCCGTGATCATTTTAGCGTGGATGAGTTCGAAAGCTTTTGTGCGACACATTTGCCACAGCTTGATGAAGTCGCTAATGAATTTTTTGCCAGCGATATCGTACTCAACGCCATCAGGGAGAAGGTCTCCGTACTCTATCCTGAAAATGAAATCGAATCTTTTGTCGAATTGTTCTGGAACCGCGTGCAGAAATGGCGTCAGGTGGAAGGCACTTGAAACACGTTTACCGGTGGTATTCACCGCATGTTGAACAGCAGGTCCAGCTGGTACGTTGGGGTACCTATGGCAGGCCGGTATTGCTGTTCCCGACGGCGGGCGGTGATGCAGAAGAGGTAGAGCGCTTTCACCTCATCGGCGTGCTGATGCCGCTAATTGAAAGCGGGCGTATCAAGGTCTATTCGACAGATTCAATTGCCGGCCAAGCCTGGAGCTCAAATCAACACCCGGCAGAGTATTGCTCTTTACTTCAAAACAGGTTCGACTCACTGGTTTACCAGGAGATCGTCCCGCTTATTCGTCAGGATTGCACATCATCTGATATCGAAATTATTACCGCCGGTGCTTCAATCGGTGCATTTAACGCAGTCGCGACAATCTGCCGGCATCCTGATGTGTTTCGTCTTGCCATTGCCATGAGTGGCACCTACGATTTATCCAAATATCTCGAAGGGCGTTTTATCCAGGACTTCTACTTCGCATCGCCCTTACACTTTCTGCCCGGTCTGGAAGGCCCGGTTCTCGAGCAGTTACGCAAGAGACTGATTCTGCTGCCCTGTGGTGAGGGTGACTACGAAGATATCGGCGAGTCGTGGCGAATGGGGAATATGCTGGGTGACAAAGGCATACCCAACCGGGTTGACCCGTGGGGTAACGAATGGCGTCATGACTGGGTTACCTGGCGGGTGATGCTTCCAAAATACCTTGCTGAGTTTGCCGACTGGCAACACTAATCCGCATATTTCACCAGTCGGTAGCGAGCCTGGCCTGGGCCATACTGGTGAAATATGCGGGCTAGCCCGCGTAGAGATGAAGCTCTGATCCAACCTTGTCGGCCATTTCCATGGTTTCGGCAATATCCGGATGACGCAACATGATAAAGCCATCGGAAACCAGGGTTTTTCGCCAGTCGCGGCGCCAACTGCCAACCGCTTGCAAGGTGTTCCATACGACATGCTCGCCAAACTCGGACTGTAGTTTGTCGATACCCTCAATGGCTTTGATCCGGCCAACACCGCGAGCACGTTTGTAAATAGTCGCAACATTGTATTTGGGCCTGATATTTTCAGAAATCCTGCCCTGGGTAATGGCGTTGGCCCATTCGCGAAACACATCGAAATCACAAACATACTTCATCTGGTCAACCTGGTGGGCACCGGGAGGTCGTGCGCCGATCTCCCCAAACACGACTTCACCATCCGCTTTGCGATACCACTCCATGTGGGTAAAACCCGTGTCGAACTGCAAGGCCTCAATGACATCGAAACCCATTTTTACACCTTCTTGTAAATCAGGGTGATCAATGTCCCGTAAGGCGATAACCTGTGGACTGATCCACTCGTTACTACGCGCAACCAGTGGTCGCGGCCGGTACCAGGCAATATTGTAATAGGCAATTTTTCCATTGACGGTAATGGTATCGAATGTGTATTCCTCGCCCTCTACGAACTCCTCCACGCTCACCGATTGCACATGCCGCAGTCGCGGCAGGACCGATCTGAGTTCGTCCACGTCATTAATCCGGTAGGTATCTGCCGAACCGGCCCCGTCAATTGGCTTGAGAATGACAGGAAAACCGATCACTTCCACCGCCTCCCAGACTGCCGCCACGGATTGTGCAGCGAGGTGACGGGGGGTGCGGATGCCAGCGGCATCAAGTGCCTGCTTCATTAGTTCCTTATCACGAAAACACTGAGCCTGCTCCACCTTAAGACCGCTTACACCGAATGTTTCCCGCAGACGGGCGGCCAACAGGATACCGGGCTCCCACAGGCATTCGATCCGGTCAAGCTGTTGTCCACGCAGTCTTTCACGCAGCGATGCAATGACCGCTTCCTCATCCCACAACGATCGCACGGCTATGTATTCGGTTAAAGATCGGCGTACCATTGGCGGCAGTCCATCGAGCGGTGAATCACCCACACCAAACACCCGGGCACCAGCCTCTGCCAGGCCACGGGTGAATTCCGGCATGTCGGCCGGGTAACCAGGGGAAAGCAACAATACATTCATCATAAATTTGAGCACTTCGATCCCGGTAAATGGGTAGAATAACCCGCCGGGACATGTTGTCCTGAAGAGAGGTACATAACGTCATCATGCCACAGGAACCATTGAAAATCTGCCTTGCAACCTCGGAGCTCACTCCCCTGGCCAAAACGGGGGGTCTGGCCGACGTTGTTTCAGCCCTATCGGTATTTCTTGGTGGAAAGGGGCACGATATTCGCGTGCTGATCCCTCTCTATTCATCCATTGATACCTCAGCCCTTGAGATTACGCGGGTTGAATACCTGCAGAACCTGCCCATTAAAATGGGGCCGCACCAACTTCACTATTCCATCGATACAGCCAGGTTGCCTGGTACGGAACTGGCAATCTATCTGTTACGTTGTCCACAGCTATATGACCGGTCCGGTGTTTATACCTCGAATGCCGATGAACACCTGCGGTTTATCCTGTTATCGAGGGCCGCAATCGAAATGTGCCAGCAAATGGGGTTTGCACCGGATATTTTTCATTGTCACGACTGGCACACATCACTGATACCGCTTTATCTGAAAACCAGGTATTCCTGGGACCGCCTTTTTCACAACACGCGTTCGGTGCTGACCATTCATAACATTGGCTACCAGGGTGTTTTCAGCGCAGACATACTCCCGGACCTGGGTCTGCGGCACGAAACGGACAAACTGCACCAGGACGACCTGGAAAGCGGAATGATCAACTTTTTGAGAACCGGTGTACTTTATGCAGATTTGCTCACAACGGTAAGTCCAAACTACGCGCAGGAAATTCTGGGCCCGGAATACGGCATGGGTTTACAGGACATCCTGCAACAACGCCGTCACTCCCTGGTCGGCATTCTGAACGGGGTCGATTACAAGGAATGGAATCCTGCCTCAGACCCATTGATTTCAAATGCCTTTGACAAGCGCCGTATCGCGGGCAAGAAGAAAAACAAACTGGCATTGATGAAAGAACTGAATCTGGATTGCAGTGATGATATGCCGTTGATCGGAATGGTCACACGCCTGACGGGACAGAAGGGTCTCGACCTGGTTGAGCAGGTGGTGCCGGAAATGATGATGCAACGGCGCTTCGCAATGGCAATATTGGGTAGTGGTGAGTCACATTACGAACATTTTTTCAGCTGGCTGCAACACCGCTATCGTGACCGTGTCTGCTTTTACTGCGGTTTCAACAACAAACTGGCCCACGAGATAGAAGCCGGCAGTGATATTTTCCTGATGCCATCGCTATTTGAACCCTGCGGACTAAACCAGATGTACAGCCTGCGTTACGGAACCGTCCCGATCGTCCGGCACACGGGCGGTCTGGCAGACTCCGTGCAACAGTTCGATCCATCCAGCGGCAAGGGTACCGGCATTGTTTTCAACGACTACAATGCCTCTGCGCTGGGCTGGGCAATCAACCTCGCGCTGGATTTATACCCTGAAAAACCCACCTGGCGCAAACTCATGCGCAATGGCATGTCCATGGACTACTCGTGGGAACAGCAGGGAAAGCACTATATCGATCTTTTCTACAAGCTGTCAGGCAAATAGCATCATACTGAATGGAAAACGAGGCGCGTTAAATGAACATCATTTTTGTAGAACCCTCCTTCCCTTACAACCAGCGTGAGTTTGTCCGTGGACTCTTTGAAGCGGGCGCCAACGTGATTGGGATTGGCGAGCGCCCACAGGAACACCTTGCCGATGACGTCAAGGGCTGGCTCAGTCATTACGTCCAGGTGAAATCAGTGGTACACGAACCCTCGCTTTTGCGTGCGGTTCAGCATATTCAAAGCCTGGTTTATGTCGATCGCCTGGAAGCAACGGTCGAAGCGCATATCATGGCCGCAGCCAAAGTCCGTGAAGCAACCGGTATTCCCGGCACTTCTGTTCGAACCGCCTATCTTTGCCGTGACAAACCTGCCATGAAGGAGGTTTTGCGTGAAGCCGGTATTCCCTGCGCCCTGTCAACCCGTGCCGATGATCCGCAGCAGGCGCGTGATTTTGCCCGCCAGGTAGGATATCCACTGATTATCAAGCCACCGGACGGGGCAGGAGCAGCAGGTACCTGGAAAGTCCGGGACGCAAGTGAGTTGGAGCAGGTGCTGGTGGAATCCCGGGTGGTCGATGGCAACGAGGTGGCCATCGAGGAGTTTATCGAGGGACACGAAGGTTACCTGGATACATTAACCATCAACGGAGAAGTCACCCACGAGTTCATCACACACTATTATCCGGGTGTTCTCACAGCCATGCGCGAACGCTGGATCTCACCGCAGATGGTCACCACCAACCGTATTGACGCACCCGGTTACCGGGAAGTCCGGCAAATGGCACGTGATGTGATTCGGGTGCTGGATATAGGTACTTCGGCTACCCACATGGAATGGTTTGCAAGCCCCAAGGGGCTCAGGTTTTCTGAAATTGGCTGCCGGCCACCGGGTGTCGGGCAGTGGGATGTTTACAACACGGCCAACGATTTTGACCTGTACCTGGAGTGGGCCAGTGCAATGAACCACGGCAAACCACAAAGAAGTCCATCACGCCGGTTCGCTGCGGGAATGATCGCGTTGCGACCCTCTTGCGATGGCCATATCACAGGTTACTCCGGTCTTGAGGCCATTCAACAGCACTATGGCGACTGTATTGTCGCGTCACATTTGCCGCCACCCGGATCAGCCACACAACCCGTTGAGGGCGGCTACATGGCCAACGCCTGGATGCGTGTGCGGCATCCGGACTATGATGCTTTAAGAGAAATCATGAATACGATTGGAGAAACGGTGAAAGTCAATGCCAGCTGAAATCAATGATGTGTTTGGGCAGTTACAGAAAAAGCTGCTGCCCATATGGACAGCCATACGCGAAGACGATACTTTTGAACACACATCTGTGATCATTCCTTCCCTGAGTGTTGACCAGGAGGAACTCAGCAAGGTGCAGGGGGCATCTTTTTACGAAGAGCGCCTGATGTTCGCTCTGATTCGTCTGCGCAATCCCAACGCACGTCTGATTTATGTCACCAGCCAGCCGGTTCATCCGGATGTGATCGATTACTATCTCCAATTGCTGATTGGCGTTCCTGCCGCGCATGCGAAACGGCGTTTGAAGATGCTATGCGTTTTAGACGCAAGCACACGCCCCCTGACAGAAAAAGTTCTGGAGCGCCCAAGGGTGCTGGAGCGCTTGCGTGGCTGGATCAGTGAACACGGCCCTGCCTACCTGACCTGCTACAACACCACCATGCTGGAAAGGAGCCTGGCACTGGATCTGGGAATTCCATTGAACGGTGTCGATCCGCTGTTGTTGCCATTGGGCACCAAGTCCGGCAGCAGGCAAACATTTGCAGCTGCAAAAGTGCCCTATCCGGCCGGTTTTGAGGACCTTCATTCCGAGCAGGAAATAGTGAGCGCTTTGTGTGAACTTGGCAAATTGCGGCCGAATATTCATCGTGCCGTTGTCAAGATCAACGAGGGGTTTTCCGGTGAAGGCAATGGTGTTTTTACCTATCCGGATTCAAAAACTGACCCGCAAGCCATAGGTCAATCACTTCTGCAACTGGAGTGGTCATCAGACAGCGAATCCATCCAATCCTTCCTGCGCAAATTTGATCAAATGGGGGGTATTGTTGAAGAAATGATTGAAGCTGAGGAAGTTCGCTCGCCCAGTGTTCAAATGCGAATTTCGCCGGATGGAAAAGCCGTTCTCGTTTCCAGCCATGAACAGGTGCTTGGTGGTAATACCGGACAGGTCTATCTCGGTTGCCAGTTCCCGGCCCATGAAGAGTACCGCCTGATGATCCAGGAACAAGCCGCACGTATCGGTCAGATTCTCAGTGAAAAGGGTGTGCTCGGACGTTTCGGTATTGATTTCCTGTTGACCCGAACTGGTGGTGGTAACTGGCAATCCCATGCGCTGGAGATCAACCTGCGCATGGGCGGCACAACCCCTCCATATCACGCCCTCGAATTTCTGACTTCCGGTGAGTTAAGTCCCCAAACCGGGATCTATCACGCACCCACCGGCCAGGAAAAATTCTACAGTGCAACCGATAACCTGAAGTCGCCCGCCTACCGTGGTTTGTTGCCGGAAGACCTGTTTGATATCAGCATCCGCCATAAGATTCATTTCCAGCCCGACAGCGGGACAGGTGTGTTGTTTTACATGATCGGGGCGCTTTCGCAATATGGAAAAATCGGTATGACCTGTATTGGCAACTCACCGGAGCAGGCGAATGAATTGTTCAGGCGCACGGTTGCCATACTTGACCGCGAAACAGATGTTGGCTGCCATGACCATGGTGCACTCGAACCGCTGTTTGATAACCGGGTCAATATGGAGTGATAACCGCAGGGGTTACCCGGTCCCGTTGAAACGCCCTATTGAGAGTTAGTGGTACGTTCTTACCAGCAACAACAGTCTCCCCAGTGTCAGTGCGCCGCCAATACTGGCTGCAATCCCCGGTCCAATGAGTCCTAAAGGCGGTGTAAACACATAAAACAGACTCAGGTAAACAAAGGAGCTCAAGGCATAGATACGGAGTACTGTACCGGCACCACCCAAAGCATAGGCCGCCGCACGCAGTGGTGACCCGGCGAGTTCAAATGTCGCTGCAAGCAACATCAAGGTCATCAGGGGAGCAGCAGGCGTGTAATCCTGACCTATGATACCCAGGATCGGGGCACCGAGTGGTATGGACAGAAGGACCAATAACAGGCCCGATGCACCGGCAATCCGCACTGCCCGGTAACCAAGCTCATGAAAACCTGCCTCCTTGTTGTGTAGCATACGGCTCAAATCCGGAAACAACACTTCGCGTAACATCAGACCGGGCTTGCTCAATACAGTGGAAAAATCATTGGCGAGACGGAACATTCCCGCGCCGGCAGGTCCAAGCAGACTACCCGCAAGCAGAACAGCGAGATGTTTCGGGAGCAGGTCCACATTTGTCTGCCAATAAATTACACCTATAAAATGGCGGAATTCAGGGCTGGTTTCACGTAACTCACGCGAGTGAAATCCTCTCCAGATCGATTCAGACATATGCTGATGAACTTCCCTGTGTCCGCGCAGGTAAATCCAGATATTTTCAAATACGAAAGCAGCGGCCCAAACACCAATAAAAACCAGCATTTTTGCATCAAAAAACCATGCGAAGACGACCCCGAAAAACCGGATCCCGGGGCTGATTGTGTACCAGATGCCGAGGACATCAAAACGGTCATACAATCGCAAAATACCATTGGGAGTGCCAATGGCCGTGGTCAACAAGGTCAGGCTGTAGAAGGCAGCGATCGTGACCATCTGCGTGTCCCAGTGTACGAATTTGCCGGTAATCGAAGCCGCACCAATACCCAGCGCAGTGGCAACGATACCGGACATCACGTCAATGGAGGTCGTAATACGGAGCAGCTTCCTGAGACCATCATTATCGCCGCTTGCGTGCAGGGGCACGCCATATTTGACAATGGCTTCGAATGTTCTGAAATTCAGAAAACCACGTATGGCCAATACGTAGGTATGGAGAAGAACAACCAGGCCAAACTCAACAGGTGACAGCGCATTTGCCATCAACGCCAACGCGACCACGTTGAATGCTGCAGCGATGCCGCGGCCACGCAGGACCACACCAAAGTTTTTGAATACCCGCTGTGCGTTTGTTTTTGACATCAGCGGTCAGTCAATTTTGGAACTCTCACGACAATCCGTTCATGGATTCCGTCATGATTAATCATTGGATACCGTGGTTGCCCCGAAAATCGCATATGAGCGGGCATTCGGCCCGGTAGCGACATCTTCCTCACTCAGCCACGAGCTCAATGGACCCTGTTTGAGCCTGATAATGGCAGCATAAAGCAGACGCAGATTGAGAATAACCGTGGTCAACACGGTCCAGAATGCGACGGCAATAAAACCCCAATCGGGCCGGCCCACGAACACGCTTAGGGTGAGCATAATCATACAGGGGTTGCGTCTTGCGGTGATCAACCTGAACCAGGCATCGATTGGCTGCCAGGTAAAGACACCGCAATTTCCCAGTAGCTGAAAAAAAACTTCTACGAGACGTCCGGAAATATAAGCGATGATAATCGCCCAATTCATCTGATCCACGCTCAAGCCCATGACACCGCTAAAACCGACCAGTGACCCACCCCAGATGACATACCAGAACGGTGGGTGTATCAGGTCAATCAGGTGATCATACAAATGACCGAATTGACTGGAATTAATCGTAACACGGGCCAGTTTTCCATCGACCGTGTCGAGAAAGGTCATGATCCAGCCAGCCAGGAGCCCCCAGGCATAATAACCATGAAAAAACAGGAAACAGGCAGCAATGACCAGTAGCAATCCGATCGTTGTGACCATGTTGGGCGAAAAACCCAGGTTTGCGCAGACATGGACTGCCTTTTTTGCCGGCCTGGGCCAGACGAATTTGGTTACCAGGTCGGTTATTCCCCGGTAAGCATTGCCATACAGTTTATTTTCAAGTTCATCTTTGCTGTCAGGAGATACGCGTTCCAGCAGTGGCTTGGTCGATCTGCGCAAATTGGTATCAAATGCCTTCAGGTCCCGGGGTCTGATCACTGCCAGGTCATCTGGAAGCGCCCGGTCCCGATCCTGCATATGATCGATGACCTGTGCGGCCAGTTCCGCATTTACAAAAGCTGCAGCAGTTTCTTTTTCATATTGCAGAACGCCATTGGGATTGGCGGTCACGCCTTCGATCGTACGGTTTTCAAAAACAAATCCACCGTTAAATAACAGTATTTGACCCGTGTCCGGCAGTTCATCCACACGATCAACCCAGCTGATTTGCCTGAAATCGCCTTTGATTATCTTGCCGACTTCGTTTAGCTGCCTGCGCAGACGCTGTTCGGCATCCAGACCCCAAATATGCACTTTTGATGTTTCAGAAACAAACGCGTAAATGGCCATGCTTTATTGCAACTCTTTTAATTGGTGCTTGAAGCCCATTGCTAAATGCCCACAACGATCGAAGTCTGAATTATAGACAGTGCGGCAATCATGGGCAAAGAAGTGAGTGGTTTTTATCACAGTACATTCAGAGTGTGTGGAGCGCAAATCCGATTTGAACCGGTCAATCAGATGCAGTAGATCATGTTAAATCCGACAGGCTCCTAGGGTGATATAATCCGGAAATCAGATCACAGGCATACACCAGAAATGAAAAATACGCATTTTTTAAAGAGTTCAGTCGTCCTCTCAGCCCTGTTGCTTTGTCTGGCTTCGCCACTAATTGCCACAGAAAAAGACTCACCTCACTGGTCATATGAGGGAGAAACAGGACCGCAGCACTGGGGTGAACTTTCCCCTGATTTCCTGATGTGTTCAGAAGGTTGGAATCAGTCACCGATAAACCTTGTAGATGATGTACACGCCGGCCTGCCGGAGTTACAGTTTGAATATTACAGTTCGAAACTTAATGAAATCAATAATGGGCACTCGATCCAGCAAAACATGGAACCGGGCAGTTTTCTGAGGGTGCCGGAGCGGAATCTGGTTGCTGAACTCAAGCAGTTTCATTTTCACAGCCCCAGTGAACACACGATAGAGGGTCAATCCTTTGCCATGGAGATTCATTTGGTACACGCTGACAAAGACGGCAATCTGACGGTCGTTGGTATACTTGTTGATGAAGGTGAAGAGCATCCGGTATTGAGCAAGCTATGGTCTTTTATGCCCGAAACCCCCGGCGAAACCCGTCAAGAGCCGATAGGTATCGAAGAGACCGACCTGCTTCCACCCACGCGTAAGTACTATGCCTACAGCGGTTCGTTGACGACCCCACCTTGCTCCGAAGGAGTCAAGTGGCTGGTTCTCAAGACACCAATCCAGGCATCAGCTGAGCAAATCGCAACGTTCAAGAGCAGGGTGGGTCCGGCCACCAACCGCCCGGTACAACCCATTAACGCGAGATTGATCCTGGATTAACAGTTACCTGGCAAGGGTATTGTTACGATACCCTGACATTCGTCATTTGACGTGATCAGCCAGTCGAATGGCGGATATTTGAACCCGCAGCGGGATCGGTGACTGGAAGACATAAACCGGAAATTATAATACCGCGGGTTCCAGCAGCGAAATTCTGCCGTTATCAGCATCAATTTCAGCGTCAATCCCCAGTGGAATAGTAAATTTATTCTCGATATGCCCAATCATTGAGCCATACCAGGCAGGTATCCCAAGGGGCTTAATGTGATCATCGAGAACCTCTTCCAATGTCAATGAGCCATATCCCTTGCCAGGGCCGCAGTCGCTGCATTTTCCGAACACAAAGCCTGAAATACTGCCGAGAATGCCAGCCAGTTTGAGCTGTGTCAGCATACGATCAACTCGATATATCTCTTCTCCAACTTCCTCGAGAAAAAGAATATTATCTTTGAAATCCGGAAGGTACTCAGAGCCAACCATGGCAGTCAGCACAGACAGGTTGCCACCAAGTAACTTGCCTCTTGCTTTCCCGCCATTGATGGTCAAAACACGATCTTTAACCCGCGCCAGGTTATCGCCGGATTCCCTGGGGTTCTCCATGCTGAATACCTCTGCATTAAACAAGAGCTTCTCAACAAATTCAGTAGAAAATTTGTTCCAGGATGAAACACCGACGGGACCATGAAATGTGACCAGTCCGGTCTTTGCGTTCAAGGCTAAAAGCAGGCTTGTTATATCGCTGTAGCCCATCAGGATTTTAGGGTTTTTGGCGATAACACCATAATCCAGCAAATCAAGAAGCCGGCTGCATCCCCAGCCTCCCCTGAGTGTCAGGATAGCTGCCACATCCGCGTCAGCAAACATCCTGTTGATATCCAGTGCCCTGTTTTTATCCGACCCGGCCAAATATCCACGACGGTCCAGGAGATGTTCGCCGACCTTCATTTTGAGTCCCAATGCGGTTAACACTTCCTGCGCAACAACCACGTCTTCCGGGTGAAACGTAGCGCCCGCCGGATTAATCAGACCCACCGTGTCACCGACTTTAAGCCGGGGTGGCTTAAGGGCAGAACCCGGATTCAAACCGGAAGCATTAGCCACCCGGAGACGGCTGACGATCAGCCCGGTAGCCAGCATTTGTAATATCTGTCGTCGGGAAATACTCACAGCAGCCTCATTTATCTCGTACTTGACTGGATCTGCTCAACGCTATCACATTCTCTACTGTCACCTGCCAATCGACCGCTTCTTCAGGCAAACATCTCAATGGTTTTTTCGAGCGATTCCGCCAGGATATCAATTTCCTCAAATGTGTTGTACACACCCAGCGATGCCCGCGCGGTCGCGGGTAGTCCGAAAAACTGGGCAACAGGCATGGCGCAATGGTGGCCGGTGCGGATTGCAACGCCGTGAAGATCAACCAGTGTTCCAACATCATTGGGGTGGATATCACCGAGAACAAATGACATCACACCGGCCTTGTTCGCCGCAGTGCCAATCATTCTGAAACCCTCAACTTGATTTAGCCTTTCAGTGCCATAAGCGAGTAACCGGGCTTCCCAGGCTGCCACTTTATCCATGCCAACTCCCTGCAGGTAATCGACTGCCGCTCCCAAGCCGATGGCACCTGCAATATTGGGCGTGCCTGCTTCAAACTTTCCCGGTGCATCATTGAACGTTGATTTTTCGAAAGTCACGTGACGGATCATTTCACCGCCACCCTGATAGGGTCGCATTGCCTGTAGGTGATCGTAACGACCCCAAAGTACGCCTATTCCGGTGGGTCCGTACATTTTATGCCCTGAAAAACAATAGAAATCACAATCCAGGGCCTGTACATCAAC
>JASJFX010000119.1:0-15653 GCA_033791845.1 Lysobacterales bacterium
ACCCGTCGAGAAGCCAGCCTGGGCTGCGGGGAACCCGTCGAGAAGCCAGCCTGGGCCATGTGCGGCGCGATTGTGTCAGGTTCGCACGGCTCGTAGGGTGGGTAACTTGTTACCCACGCGTTTACCCCGTTGATTCTCTACACGGGCGCCAAGGCTGCACAGTAGCTTGTTTCGGCACTCGCTTAAACACATCCTTGTGTCGCTCTTCCTCGACATCCTGTGGCCCAGCGCCCCCCCTCACTTTGAAAGAATTCGAAAATTGTTCGAGTATCCCTTGTTGGGATGGAACGGTGCTTGATGAATTACGTGGTTTTAACCGGGAATGCGGTTGATCTCGATAATCCGGTAGGCGAGTTTGTTCTTGTCATCAATTGGAAAGTGCTCTTCCGAGGTCTGTGACCATTCCTCATCGTCCCACTCGGGAAACCAGGTATCCGCCTCCGGTTTGATATCAATTAACGTAAGCACCATCCGCTGTGCAAGCGGCAGGGCCAGCGCGTATAACTGGCCGCCCCCGATGACCATGACCTCATCGGATTCTGAAATATCAACGGCATCTTCAAGCGAGGTGGCGAGGTCGACACCCTCGGCATGGAAGTCGGGATTCCGGCTCACCACGATGTTCTGGCGGCCCGGTAATGGCCGGCCGATGGCCTGCCAGGTTTTTCGACCCATCACGATGGCCTTGCCCATGGTGGCCTTTTTGAAATGTTGTAATTCCGCGGGCAAATGCCAGGGCATGCGGCCATCCATTCCAATCGCCCTGTTTTTACCCATGGCGACTATCAGAGTTATCACTTTTTTCATGTCAGACCGCGATGGGTGCCTTGATACCGGCATGACACTGGTAGTTTTGCAGATCGAAATCTTCAAAAACAAAACCGAACAGGTCCTTTTGCTCAGGGTTGATCTTCATGACCGGTAAGGCAAAGGTTTCCCGTGCCAGCTGTGTTTTGACCTGTTCAAGGTGATTCAGGTAAATATGCGCATCCCCCAGTGAAATGATGAAATCACCAGGCTCAAGATCCAGTACCTGGGCAATCATCATGGTCAGCAATGCGTAGGATGCAATATTGAACGGCACACCAAGAAATACATCGGCACTGCGTTGATACATCTGGCAACTGAGCCTGCCATTGACCACATGAAACTGAAACAGCATGTGGCATGGCGGTAAGGCTTGCAGCCCGGCACGGGCATTTGCCTGTGGACTGCGTGTCTCATCCGGTAATACTGCCGGGTTCCAGGCCGACACAATATGACGACGCGAATCCGGTCTGCTGCGCAGGTCATCCAGTAGCTGGCTCAGCTGGTCGATGTGCCTGCCATCCGGTGAAATCCAGTTGCGCCACTGGGCCCCGTAGACTGGGCCGAGATCACCATTTTCATCCGCCCATTCATCCCAGATGGTGACGCCATTTTCATTCAGGTATGCCACATTGGTATCACCTTTGAGGAACCACAATAGCTCATGAATGATGGAACGCAGGTGCAGTTTCTTGGTGGTCACACAGGGAAAACCCTGCGCCAGGTCAAAACGCATCTGGTAGCCAAACAAGCTGATGGTGCCGGTACCGGTTCTGTCTTCCTTGCGGCTGCCCTTATCGAGGATATCTTGCAAAAGCTGCAGGTAGGTTTTCATGGTTCTGACACGTCCTGTTTTGTTGGTGTGCTGGCATGCCCGGCATACCACATGATGATAAAACCTGCGGCGATCATCGGCAAAGACAACAGCATACCCATGGTCAGCCATTCCATGGCAAGAAACCCCAGGTGCTGATCCGGTTGACGGAAAAACTCCGCGACTAACCTGAACACGCCATAACCGATCAGAAACAGACCGGAAACGGAAGCAGCCGGTCTTGGCTTGCGTGAGTACCACATCAGGATAATAAATAGTGCCAGCCCTTCAAGACCGGCCTGGTACAACTGGCTTGGATGCCGCGCAAGGTGATCCAGTGCACCGGCGTTCCATGCCTCGTTGAGTGTGGCAGTCTCACCTGGCCCGAAACCGGTGGATTTGGCAAAAATCATGGCCCAGGGTACATCGCTCAGTCGGCCCCATAATTCACCACCGATAAAGTTACCCATGCGGCCGAATGCAAGCCCGAGCGGAACCATCGGTGCGACAAAATCTGCAACCTGCCAGAATGACCGCCGGGTGCGCCTGCCAAACCAGAGCATGGCCACGATCACTCCGAGCAAGCCGCCATGGAAAGACATGCCGCCGTCCCAGACCTTGAAAATAGACAGCGGATTCTGCAACAGCAGGTCTGAGGCATAGAACAGCATGTAACCCATGCGACCGCCAATGATCACACCGAGCATGCCGTAGAATAAAACATCGCTGACACCCTGTTTGTTCCAGCCCCACCAGCTTTGGCTCATGGCCCGGTGGTTACCGATGATCCAGAAAGACAGGAAGGCGAGCAGGTACATGACACCATACCAGTGTATGTCCAACGGACCGATAGATACCGCGACGGGATCGAAATTGATCAGAAGGTATTTGGCTTGCACCGGGTCATTCCCCTCGGGGACAGAATAAGAATCGCTGGCAGCATATGACAGACTCGGGATACTGGCAAGCCATGACTTGTATCAATATGTAAACGTCATTGAAGCAACACACCACGATGTTGGGGTACACTGCTACGCGTCTAAAAGCAGTCACAGAAAATCAGGTCATAAGAAAATGCTTGAACTTGCTTTGCCGAACATGCACGCACTGGCAGTGATGATCATGATCGTGGTCGCACTCGCGTTGTTTACGCGTGAAAACATACCCATGGAAACCACCAGCCTGGTGGTACTGGTGGTACTGGCGATCGGTTTCCAGCTTTTCCCCTTTGAATCAGACGGCCAGGTTCTCAGACCCAGCGACTTCTTTGCAGGGTTTGGTAACCGCGCCCTGATCGCGGTTTCGGCATTGATGATAGTCGGCCAGGGCCTGATCAGTACCGGAGCACTGGAACCGGTGGGGCGTCTGCTGGCCAGGTTATGGCGGCGCAGCCCGGCTTTATCACTACTGCTGACCATAGTCATGACCGGTTTTCTCAGCGCGTTTATCAACAACACACCTATCGTGGTGCTGATGCTGCCGATACTGATCGGTGTTGCAGTCAAGACCGGTGCCGCACCTTCCGCCTCGTTGATGCCGATGGGTTTTGCCAGCATCATCGGCGGTATGGCCACCACCATTGGTTCATCGACGAACCTGCTGGTGGTCAATGTTGCCGCTGATATGGGTATGGAACGTTTCAGCATGTTTGATTTTTCTGTGCCGGTCCTGATCGCAAGCTCCGTGGCAATGCTCTACCTGTGGTTGGTAGCACCAAGAATGCTGCCGACACGCCGACCACCCATGAACAGGGGGGTGTCGAGGGTATACACCGCACAGATAAGACTGAATGACAACAGCCCGGTCATTGGCCTGACACTTGCAGAAGCTATCGCACGCGCCGGTGAACAATTCAAGGTGGAAACCATCCAGCGTGGCAAGGGTGTATATATTAACCCCTTACCGGATGTAAAGCTGCGAGCATCTGACCGCATCACCACCAGTAATACCCAGCAAGACCTGAGAGAATACGCGCGGCTTCTGGGTGGAAAACTTTACACTGACGATCATGAAGTCGATGCCAACCACCCGTTATCAACAGACGGAACACAAATTTCTGAGGTTGCCATTACGCCCGCTTCAAGGTTGAATGGCGTAACCATCGGCAAGGCCGGATTGCTGGCACGCTTCGGACTCAGGTTGCTGGCATTCAACCGCTTTGAAGGGATGGAAGAACGGGAATCCCCCGGTCTTGATGAAACCCGGTTGCGGACCGGTGATGTTCTACTGGTGCAATCAACCCTGGAAAACCTTGCCTCACTCAAGCAAAGTCCCGACTTACTGATCCTGGACGGTAGTATCAAATTGCCGAAAGCAGGCAAGGCACCCATCGCGCTGGCCGTTATTACCGGTGTAGTGGCACTGGCTGCGGTGAAGATCATGCCGATTGAGATCAGCGCGCTGCTCGGCTGCCTGGTATTGATCCTGACCGGTTGCCTGAATTGGAAAGATGCCATGAATGCGCTCAGCACCCAGGTCATTCTGATCATCGTATCCTCACTGGCCCTGGGTCTGGCACTGCTCAAAACCGGCGGCGCAGACTTCCTCGCCAACATGTTTGTATACATCACTTTCGGTGCACCGCCGGCTATCGTGCTGATGAGCCTGATGATGATGATGGGTGTATTAACCAACGTGGTTTCCAATAATGCCGCTGCTGTCATCGGCACTCCAATTGCCATTGGTATTGCACAGCGCCTGGGGCTGCCGCTCGAACCTTTCGTACTGGCGGTGCTGTTTGGAGCCAATCTCAGTTTTGCGACACCGATGGCCTATCAGACCAATGTGCTGATCATGAACTCGGGTGGTTATAAATTCGGGGATTTCGTCCGCGTTGGCGTCCCCCTTACCATCATTACCTGGTTAGTTTTGAGTGGCGTTTTAATTTGGGCATATAGTCTTTAAGAAACCATCCCCTAAGGAACACATATGAATGCACCTGGCAAAGCTGCGGGCGTGGTCCGCACCGGCCCCTACCCTGAACTGACAATAACGGCTGTTTTTGTCGGTTATTTTCTCGGCGCGGTCATTGCGGTCAGTATCGGTTACGCGGCGCTGATACTGGGGTTTTCCATCGAGGGCTCCGAACTCGCTGCCATTTTGGGCTTTGCGATTTTGCGCGGTATGTTGCGCCGCAACTCCATCATCGAGAACAACATCGTGCAAACCATTGCCAGCGGCGTCAACGGTGCCTCCAGCGGTTTGATGTTTTCTGTTCCGGCTATTTTTATTCTCGGCTACGGTATGGATTTCAACCCGGTGTTGATGACATTCGGTGCCATTGCCGGTGCCTTTATGGGGATTGGTTTTATTATTCCGCTTCGTAAGCAGATGATTGACTACGAGCGGCTGACCTACCCCGGCGGTGTGGCTGTAGCAACCATTCTCAAGTCGCCCGGTGCTGGTATACAAAAAGCCATGTTCCTTCTGGTGGCGGCTGCCAGCAGTGGTTTACTGCATTTCCTGAGCCAGTCAAGCGGTGTCGAATACTGGGACCTGGGCGCCCTGCTCAACTGGCCTGAATACATGAACGGAGTCTGGTACCTGTCACTTCTGTCGGTGGGTGTCGGTTACATTGCCGGCAAGGGCGGTGTCGCTTTTATCATCGGCGGCTATGTCTGCTACTGGATACTGTCGCCTTTGCTGAGCCAGTTTGGCCTGTTCCCGGTAGACCCGGAAACCAGTGCAGTCATCAGCGAACCTGACAGCCTGCGCTTACTGCTGTACCGGCCAGTCGGTATCGGTATGCTGATCGGTGGTGCCGTGGCCGGTGTGGTCGTGGCATTTCCGATGATCCTCAGTGCCGTACGCAGTATGCAAAATGCAGCGAAATCTAACTCGGCCATGTCCAAAGATGAGATGCCGATCAAACTGCTTTATTTCGGCATCGGCGGGGCCGCTATCCTGCTGACTGTCATTGCTGTTTTGTCCACGGAAAAAATGGGTATCGGCCGTGGAATACTCATGGCAGTGGTGGGCACACTGTGGATCTGGATTGCAGGTGTCATATTATCTGAAGCCATCGGACGGACCAACTGGTCGCCGCTCTCCGGAATGACACTGATCGCTGTCACGCTTCTGATCATCATATCCAGCGGACTTGATGACAACCGCGCAGCCATCGTGTCTGCCATCATGGTGGGCGCAGCAGCCTGTGTTGCGATGTCACAGGCCACCGACCTGATGCTGGATCTTAAAACCGGTTACCTCGTGGGTGCCACGCCCCGTCAACAGCAATATGGACAGTTCCTCGGCGCGTGGCTGGGCCCTATCCTGATCATGATACTGATCTTTGTTCTGCATGAGGCCTACGGTCTCGGCGGGGATAAATTGCCGGCACCGCAGGGTCAGGCACTGGCCAGTATGGTCAACGGCATCATCGGCGGAGATGTTCCCAGCCAAAAATACCTCGCAGGTGCGGGGCTCGGTGCACTATTGAGCCTGGCATCCCCGGGCCTGGGGATTACGGTGGGACTTGGATTCTACCTGCCATTCAGTATTGTGCTGACCTACAGCATCGGTACGCTGCTGCGGGTCATCTCCGACTGGAAGCTGGGTGACGAATTTTCCGAAAGCACGGGTATCCCGATCGCAGCCGGCGTTATTGTGGGCGAGGCGCTGGTCGGCGTAGGTTTCGCCGTTTACATGATTCTGGGGGCCGTATGAACACCAAGACAATTGCACTGCTGGTCATTATGGCCGCTTTCCTGGCCGGTGCTTTCATCAGCGTACTGGATCCCACCCAGGTCAACTGGACCTGGTTTGCACCGGTTTTGGGTGTGGGCCTGATCGCTCTCTACATCTATAGAAAGGCGCATCATGTCGAGGCCAAGGCCAGCCACCGCCTGAGCGGAAACCTGCAGATACTCGATAGCAGCCTTGAAAACATCCTGGGCAACCTGGAAACCCTCAATTCCGATTCGAATAATTTACCGGTTTACGAGGCACGCTTCGAGATTGACCGGCTACTTCGTGAAGACCTGAACCACTTCGCCAACGCACGCGAAAGTATGAAACATGTCTTCGGATTGCAAAATTATGCAGACGTGATGAGTGCATTTGCTGCCGGAGAGCGGTATATTAACCGGGTGTGGTCCGCATCAACGGATGGTTACGTGGACGAGGTACGCAGTTACCTTGAACGCGCTACCCAGCAGTTCAGAGAAGCCAGATCATTGTTTGCCGAGTTACAGCAGCAATACCAATCGACGCTCTCTTCCGTCTGAAACCATACGGAATATCAAAGTAGTAAATATAATTGGATTTTGCGATATACTGAAGATTCCATTGACTAAATAACATGTTTAATGCCCATAGCGATTGACGGAAAGCACCGTACTATATAGAGTGATCCGTCTGATCATTTCATCAACAATTTTTTTAAAGCCAATGAGACGAAGCATGCGAAACAACAGAAAGATTACCTGCCTAATGTCCTCAGCCTTTATTTTTGCAGTTACCGGATTGTCTACTCAGGCATTTGCGGCGAGCATAAATGAAGTCATGCAGGAAGGAGAAAACCGCGCGGATGCCAGTACAACTGCACAGACTCAGATTGATGCGGTCGCCGATCAAACTGAAAAAATCATAAACGACTACCGGACTGTTACCAAGGTTGTTGATGGACTTAGAGTCTACAACGCGTTGTTGCAGACCCAGTTGGATAATCAGCAGTCTGAAATGCAGGCTCTGACCGATTCGATCGCCAATGTCGCGTTGATCGAACGTCAGATTATCCCCCTGATGACGCGCATGGTTGATGCGCTGGATGAATTCGTTCAGCTGGACACGCCTTTCCTGATGAAAGAGCGTACCGCCCGCGTAGAGCGCTTGCGCGAAGTAATGGAACGCTCAGATGTTTCTGCGGCTGAAAAATTCCGTATTGTTATTGAAGGCTACCAGATTGAAAACGACTATGGTCGTACGATTGAGGCCTACAAGGGCTCAACCGACATCAACGGTAACCAGTTGGAAGTTGACTTCCTGCGTATCGGCCGCGTTGCATTGTTATACCAGACAGTCGGTGGCGAACACACCGGTGCCTGGGATAAGACAGCAGGCGCATTTGTCGAGCTACCACCCGCGGTCTACCAGAAGCAGGTGTTAGATGGACTTAAAATTGCACGTAAACAGGTTGCGCCGGATTTACTTGTCGTACCGGTTGCCGCACCAACGAGGGCAATGCAATGATCAGCATAATCAAAAAAATCGGCCTTGCCAGCGGCCTCATGTTGGCTTTCTCCCTGTCTGCACAGGCTGCAACAGCGATATCTCTGGATGAGCTTCTGGAACAGGTTAAAACAGGTCGCGTAACCGATGCGGCCTCAAACAAGGCAAGACTCGACGAGTTCCGTGCCAACCGTTCAACTCAAAGCAAGTTGTTGAATATCGAAAAGGCCGAACAGAAACGTCAGGAACAAGCCTCCGCACGGATGGAAGCAGAGTTTGAAAGGAACGATCAGCAAATCCTCGTTCTTGAACAGGCTTTTCAGGAACGTCTAGGTGGTCTTAAAGAGCTGTTTGGTGTTCTGCAACAGGCATCCGGTGATGCACGCGGTCAGTTTGAATCATCACTGACCCAGGTTCAGTTCCCGGACCGTACCGATTTCCTGCTTGAATTCGCCAAGAAGATGGGTCAATCCAACCGCCTGGCATCACTGGAAGAAATTGAACGCCTGTGGTTTGAAATGCAACAGGAAATGACCGAGACGGGTAAAGTTTCGACCTTCACAACCACTGTTGTTAACAACGTTGGTGAAGAGAGCCAGCAGGAAGTCACCCGTATCGGTGCCTTCAATGTTGTGTCAAATGGCAAGTACCTTGAGTATATTCCAGAGACCCAACGTCTGGTTGAACTGCAGCGCCAGCCACCCAGCCGTTATACCGGCCGTATTGCTGACCTGATGACTGCTGAATCCGGAATGTTTCCGCTTGGTATCGATCCGACACGCGGTCAGTTACTTAGTCTGCTGGTACAGTCACCCAGCCTGATGGAACGTATCGACCAGGGCAAAACGGTTGGTTATGTGATCATCGTTCTCGGTATCTTCGGTGTACTTATCGCTATCTGGCGTGTACTGGTGCTGTCTGTAGTTGGTGCGAAAGTCAACAGTCAGGTCAAGCACATCAACGAGCCAAACACCAATAACCCGCTTGGCCGTGTTCTTAAGGTATCCCAGGATTCAGCCAGTGCTGACATTGAAACCATTGAGTTGAAACTCGGTGAAGCCATTCTCAGGGAAACACCGAAGTTCAACTCCATGCTGCCGTTGCTGAAGATCATCTCAGTGGTTGCACCGTTACTCGGTCTGCTGGGTACGGTAACCGGTATGATCGTGACCTTCCAGGCGATTACGCTGTATGGTGCCGGTGATCCGAAACTGATGGCTGGTGGTATTTCAACCGCCCTGGTTACCACGGTTCTCGGTCTGGTTGTGGCTATTCCGACGGTATTCTTGCATACGCTGGTTTCCAGCCGGGCCAGAAGACTGACCCAGATTCTGCAGGAAGAGTCCGCTGGCATGCTCGCTGAGCTTGCCGAAGGTAAACATACCCCAGCATAAGGTAGTCATCTCATGGATTTGATTTATTACTATCTGCCCGCACTGGAAACAGTCCGTGACTTTATGGAACTCGGTGGAGATGTGCTGTTTGTTATCGGCTTTCTCACCTTGTTCATGTGGATGCTGGTTATCGAGAGACTGATCTATCTTCGTGCAGGACATAAACGCCTGGCTGCGAAGGCATTGTTTATCTGGGAGTCTCGTAATGATCATAAGTCATGGAATGCTCACCAGATCAGGACGCGACTAATCTCGCAGGTTTCTGCAAAGGTTGAACGCAACATACCTTTGATTCAGACCTGTGTTGCTTTATGCCCCTTGCTCGGTCTACTGGGAACAGTAACCGGCATGGTAGAAGTATTCGAGGTTATGGCCATATCCGGCTCGGGTAGTCCACGTTCCATGGCATCCGGCGTATCCAAAGCTACCATTCCGACAATGGCCGGAATGGTAGCGGCTCTGTCCGGTGTGGCAATGGCAACCTACTTACAACGTAAAGCCTCACGGGAACGCGAATTACTCGCAGATAACCTGTACATAGGGTAACAAGTGACCTGAAGGTCGCTGGAGAATTTGAATGAAGCAATTTTTTAACCAGGCCCAAGCCGAAGAAGAGTCCGAAATCAATATCACGCCTATGCTCGACGTGGTATTCATCATGTTGATCTTCTTTATCGTAACCGCGACCTTTGTCAAGGAAGCCGGTATTGATGTCAACCGGCCGGATGCAGCAACCGCGGTCAAGAAGGAAAACGCCAATATCCTGATTGCCATCGGTGCAAATAACGACATCTGGATCGACCGTCGTATGATTGATATTCGATCCGTACGTCCTAACATCGAGCGTCTTCATGCCGAAAACCCGCAGGGTTCAGTGGTTATTCAGGCTGACAAGGAATCCAAGACGGATACTTTGATTCAGGTGATGGATGCATCCCGGCAGGCCGGCGTATTCAACGTTTCAATCGCCGCCCAAGAGCAGTAAAGCAGTCATGGCAGCTTCAATTAATCAAACACTAAGTCAAAGTCAGGCCGCGAGCGTGACCCGGTTGGTTACGGGGCTGATCATTGGTCTGGCTATTACATTGTGCCTGTTCTGGATGATGCAATACCTGATTGCAACAGACTATCGTACGCTGAATAATGATGGTTCTGGCAGCCTGGTGGATTTCGTCAGGGTAAAACGTGACGAATCCGTCAAGCAAAGGCAATTAAAGCCTAAAAAGCCACCACCACCTGATGCACCGCCTCCTCAGCCGCCAACACCACAGTTGGAAAACCTGAACCCCAATGCTGAAAAGATAGCCATCTCCGCGGTACCGGTTGAAACCGATATCGAGATGACGGGCGGATTCAGCCTGGGTGTAGGTGAAGGCGATTACCTGCCAATCGTTAAGGTTGCACCTATCTATCCTAACAGGGCGTTGACCCGCGGTATTGAAGGCTACTGCGTAGTTCAATACACAGTAACCCGCCAGGGTACGACAAAGGACCCGATTGTCATTGAATCACAGTGCACATCGAGTCTTTTCCACAAAGCATCGATCAACGCGGCCCTGAAATTTAAATACAAGCCAAGGATCATGGACGGTGAAGCCGTTGAAGTTCCTGGCGTACAGAACAAATTTACTTATGAAATTACTGAATAAAGGTCAGATTGTGCGTAAAGCTTCAGCAAATTCCACTCGTAAAAACTGGTTGGTTCCCGCTTTGACTGTGTTGTTGTCGGTGGTATTGGCAGCGACAGCAACCGCCCAGGTCAAGAGAAAGGACGATAATGACGGGTCAAACCGTAAGACCAAAGAAACGGTGGCCATGAGTCAGCAGGTTTATGAGTCCTTGACGGAAATCCAGGAATTGGTTGAATCCGATCAATATCAACCTGCACTGGATGCAATAAAGAAGCTGCAGGATAAGAAGAAGCTTTCTGCCTATGAGGCGGCTCAGATCTGGAATATTACCGCCTACACGTATTACCTGATGGAAGATTACAAGGGCGCTATCGGAGCTTATCAACAGGTATTGAAACAGCCTGAATTACCCGCAGCATTGAAGCAGAGCACACTCAAGACCCTTGCACAGCTTCATTTCACGATTGAAGAGTACGAGCCGGCACTGAAAATCATTAACCAATTGATTGCCATGCTTGAAGAACCTGCAGCCGATGTATACATGCTCAAGGGTCAGGCTTATTTCCAGATGCAGGAATTTGATAAAGCACTGGAGCCAATAAAATTTGCCGTCCAGATGTATCGCGATCAGGGTAAGGTGCCCCGTGAAAACTGGTTATTGCTACTGCGTGTGATTTACTGGGAGATGAAAGATTTCCCCAATATGTTGATCATTCTCCAGGAACTGGTTGAGGAATATCCCAAAGACACCTACGTACTGACCCTGGCTGGCGTTTATAGCGAACTTGGAGATACCAAGAAACAACTGGCTCTGACCGAGGCACTGTACGATTCCGGGTACATCGACGGAAAAACACACGCCGTCAATCTCGCAAACCTGTATCTGTTACATGGTATTCCTTACAAGGCCGCAGCCCTTCTGGAAAAGGAAATGGAAAAAGGTGCGGTTAAATCCGATGTGCGGAACCTGCGCTTGTTGTCACAGGCCTGGTACCAGGCCCGCAACGACAAGAAGTCAATTCCCCCGTTGGTTAAGGCTGCTGCCATGGGTGAGGATGGCGAACTCTATATGCGTTTGGCCCAGTCCTACCTGAACCTGGAAATGTGGGGTGAAGCCGCAGCAGCAGCCAAAAAGGGCATTGCTGTCGGAAATCTGAAACGTAAGGATACCGCCAACATCATGTATGGTATGGCCTTGTTCAATCAGAGGAAACTGGAACAAGCCAGGAGAGCATTCCAGGCAGCCGGCAAGGATAATCGCAGTAAACGCGCCGCTGGCCAGTGGATCAAGTATGTTGACAGCGAGATTATCCGTCGCGATACACTGGAACAGGTACTTCCTGACGTGAAGCCTCGCGATGTAGATGAGATTCTGAGAGCCAATGCAGATGCCGTTGATGACGCGGGTTAAACTCTGCCTTTAGCGAGTAAATCGATTAAAAAAAACCGCGCTCCAGGCGCGGTTTTTTTGCACCGTATATTTGTTTTTTCAGTTTTTCTTGCCTGGTAAATAGTGAACGATGCGAATATTCTCCAGCGTGACCAGGCCGCCCTTGCCTGCTCTCTCAAACAACTCCGACAAGGTGGTTTGAAAAGCGGCAATTTTGTCTACTTCATCGACGATCTCTATAACCATTGGAAGATCCGAAGACAGGTCCAGTATCTTCTGCGTACGGATTCGGGCACTTGCTCCAAAGCCCAGAACACCTTTGAGCACCGTCGCCCCGGCCAGATCGGCATCACGCGCCTTTCGGACGATCACTTCGTACAAGGGTAAATGACCGAGTTTGTCGCTTTCACCAACAAAGACTCTCAACAAAACTGCCTGTCCGGAAATTTTCATATCTACCTCAACACCCACGCACTTAAATACAAACCCAGCACAAACGCCAATCCCGCACCGGCCATGGTGGCTATAAAATAGAACGAGGCGTAAAAATACTCCTTGTCCTGGATAAACTGCCCCAACTCATACACAAACGATGACATGGTCGTGAAGCCGCCACAGAAGCCCGTCGCCAGCAACAAACGCATCTCCGTGGAAAGCAGCGTTGATGTGGCACTGATACCTGCGATCAGCCCGATCAGCAGGCAGCCTGCCACGTTCGATAGCAGTGTACCGAGCGGCATACTCAAAGCGGCGATGTTTTGCGTGACCAGGCTCATGCCATAACGGCTGACACCGCCCAGCATACTGCCCAATCCAACATAGACAAATGGTAATATGACAGCCACCTTTTAATCCTTGCTGATTTCAATGGGTACATGATGCGATGCCCGCAGGCACGACGCAAGCGATGAGACAGGAGAATACACGGATGATCAAGGGCTCAAGCCTGAAAAATTATTTAAGCAGGCTATTGCACATAAAACCCTCACCCTTGCGGCAGGGCAAGAACGGGCCGTATGTGTTTATTCACATCAATAAAACCGCCGGAACCAGTATAGGCAACGCCATTGGACTGGCGGTAAAGCATCATCAGACCGCAAGGGAGATCATCGCAAAGATAGGCAGGGACAAGTGGAATACGGCCTATAAATTCACACTGGTGAGGAATCCGTGGGACAAGGTGGTTTCACACTACGAATACCGTCGCAAGAGGAATAAAACCAAGGTCGCTACACGCAATGTTTCGTTCTCCGAATGGGTCAGAAAGACCTACGGAACGGACAAGGATCCCTTCTTCTACAATAATCCGAAGGCTTTTCAGCCACAGGTTGAGTGGCTCAAGGATGAACAGGGTCGTATTGCCATAGATTTCATCGGAAAGTTCGAGTCCATCAATGACGACTTTGACCAGATAATGAGCATCATCGGTATTGAAGCGGAGCTACCCCACCTGAACGCCAGCAGACGGGCCGGCTATCAATCCTATTACGATGATGAAACGCGGCAGATCGTGGCCCAGTGGTTTCATGAAGACATAGAAGTGTTCGGGTATAGCTTCTAACTCAGACCCCTAAATCAGCTGCATACCAGGCAACCGGGTATTACCGGTTGCTGGCACCATTGGCAAAAATCAGCGGGTTTGTTCAAACCCGTCCTTAAAAATGAGCGGAAGAGCCAGCATGACCACCCGGCCGGGTTTGCTTTTTCGAAGAAGGTAAGTGGGGTCATCCTGTTGGGTATAGCCCACGATCACCAGGTGACTACCCTTGAGGAACAGCCCGCGAAGAAGATCATGTTCGACTTCCGGGCGATTGTTATCTGTCGGGTCAAGAACAAATTCCTGCATGTTCAGCAGTTCGCCGGTCTGTCCGGCGCGGTATTGAAGTACGGCTCGACCTCTGTCGTCATAGACAGGGGCCACCAACGAATCTTTGTACTGAACACCGATGACATAGATATTGTTATTGTTGTCGAGCGCCAGATCGTAGCCGTTTCCATGCGTGGAACTGCCATCATCCCAAAACTGATCCCAGAGGATCGTGGCCCCACCGTTTCCATCTCCGTCTTTTGCATATTTGACGATGTACCAGTCATTGTCACTTGAAGGGGCTGCATTTCTGCGGTATCCGCTGACGATGATATTGTCATCGGTATCGACAGCAACAAATAACGCCTGGTCATGAGCACCTGCAAAGTCGTACTGTGTTTCCCACAACAGGGTGCCATCACTTTGGTATTTGCGTACCACCCAGTCATAATGATTTGTATCGGTCTCCACAAAGACGGATCCGACGACCACAAAATTGTCCTCGCTGTCAGTGGCGACATCATAGGCATAATCATCCAGACCATCGAGATCAAGTGTCAAGGGGAAGTCGGCAGCCCTCGTGCCGTCCGTGTCATATTTATCAATAATCCAATCCCTGTCTGAGGTCGTTGAAACCATATCAGTGAAGTACCCAACGGCATAGATGTTATCTGAGCTATCTACCGCCATTCCATTGAACTGACCGGCATTGTCCGCGGGAGTGCCTGCAGCCACATGCCATTTTCTCCATAGCGGACGATCAGGGTCGAAGGCAGGGGGGTTGTTATAGTTGCTGGCATACTTCCAGATGTTCGGGACGTTATATCGTGCCGACCTAGTATTGAAGGTCGCGGGATAGCCCATACCCACAAAATAAACATTGCCGCTACTGTCTATGTGCTGATCGTAAAATCTATCATGGGCGTAATCAGACCAGTTGTACTCAAACAAAAACCACTCGGGAGGTTAATCAATAACGACACCCGTTCTCGCATCGTAACGAATACCAACGGCTGAACTCGAATCTGCTTCACTCCTAAAACCACTGACCAGGACAGAACCATCGGTATTAAACCCCGCATTATATAACGAACCCTGTGCATAACTGCTCACCGGGGTGTATTTCTGTTGCCACACAACAGTGCCAATCTGGGCAACAGCAGATGTAGCACACACTAACAAGGCCCCCGCGAGTAGTGAGGTCAGAGCATATTTTCGACGTGATTTACAATGCAGATTCATCAGATTCTCCCTTTAGAAATTAATGGCATTATTCTAGAAAGTTATCATGTTTATAGCATGGATAAATGCATCCGGGGTTGATCCAAATCATGAAGATCCCTGTAATCACAAATTGCTTTTTGAGCGTGGTAAAAGCGTGCCCGGTGGTGCGGAAAATGATTGTGGTCAGTATGACATAACGGTTTGAAAACCCTATAAAAAGAAAGGCCAGGTACGCTTCAATTAAGGTACCTGGCCTGTTTACTCAGATATATCAGGGCGTATACCAAATCGGTGCGGTATAAGCACGCTCCTGTTGGATGGTTTCGGCGCCTTTGGGAATCTCAATACCGAAACGAAAGGCATCGTAGACGACCCAGCGCGGGGTTGGGATTTCGAGTACGCGGACGTAATAAAAAGC
>JASJFX010000120.1:0-47874 GCA_033791845.1 Lysobacterales bacterium
GCGTTTTCCCGGCTGGGGTTAAACGGTGCGTTATAAATAACGCACCCTACGGGCGGCGCATTTCCGAAGTTGAACACCAATGGTGCGCAACAAGTTACGCACCCTACATTGAGTCGATAAATGACTCTATGTTTTCCCTGGTTACCGGTCCCAGGTATGTTTTAACCGGATACCCCTCAGGGTTCAGAATAATCGTTGTCGGAAGTACTTTGGGAGCACCGAAGGGCTCTGGTGGGGCGTAGACATCAACCAGCAGTATCGGATAACTCGGATGGAATTCTTCAAGGAATTCGTCGAAATTCTCCATTTCGGTATCCTCAAAAGCCAGTCCGAGCACGACAACATCATCACGGGCTTCATGCAGGCTGGTCAAATCCGGTATTTCTTTTCTACAGGGGGCGCACCAGGTGGCCCAGTAATTGAGTACAACCCATTTTTGCCGGTAATCACTCAAACTGACCGTTTCGCCGTGCAATTGCTGCAGGGTAAAATCAACCGGTTCCTTACTTTCGTCGTCCGCCAACGCACTGGTGGCAGTCAAAACAAAAGCTAGCAACGCCAAAATTAAAGTTTTTTTCATCATTCTTCCAGGTGTCAGGCCGCAGTTTGGGTGTACATATCCCTTAGCGACTGTTGCATATTCAATTCGTCCTGGGAAATAGACCTGAAAAAGGCCGAATCCCATTCACTTCTACTCGGTATATCGAGATTCTCACCGACCGGCAGATAGTATTCACCGGCATGATACAGGTCTAACAGGCTGATTGTCTCAAGATCCCTGCAAAGCAGCCAGTTTCCTTCTTCGGTGCGGGTGACGAGACCTGCTGCAAACAACAGGCGAAGCTGTTCTGCCAACACCGGTTCGGTCACACCTTCGAGTAGTTCCAGCAACTTCTCTACCGCCAATGCCCTGCCCTCAAGCTGTGCCTGCCATAAATGGCCAATCAGTCGGTAAGCGAGCAAAAAGCCCCACTTTTTGGGCCAGCCCCAGTCAACCTTGCGGTCATTGAAAGTGGTCAGCGAGGCCGCCAGCGATGCACCCAACAGGACGACTACCCATACCAGGTAAAGCCAGAACAAGAAAACAGGAATGGTTGCCAGGGCGCCATAGATCACATTGAAACTGGCATTCGCGACAAAGCTGACGAATGCTTGCTTGGCCAGTCCAAACAGAATGGCTGACAGCAATGCGCCAACCACGGCATGGCTTAATTGAACACGGCGGTTTGGGACCAGTAAGAACATAAGGGTAAATGCAAGCCAGGACAGGGAAAATATGCCAAACGCCCGCCAGATTGAATGGCTGACCGCGCCCAGTGCCATCTGCTCAAACACCGGTTGGGCACTGAGGGCAACGGCAGCCCCCAGTGCCAGTGGCCCAAGCGTAAGCACCGCCCAGTACATCACCACCCTGTTGCCAAAGCTGCGGGCGACCGGCACCCGCCAGATCAGGTTAAATGCCTGTTCAATTCTGACCATCAGCATCAACGCAGTGACACTCAGAACCACTGTGCCCGTCAAGGTAAGCTTTCCTACACTTTCCAGAAAACCGGTCAGATAAGTCTGTATCTGATCCCCGGAGGCGGGTACAAAATTGGTGAATACAAACGTTTTTAGCTGTTCACCCCATTGCTGGAACACCGGAAATATCGATGCCACCCCGAAAACTACTGCAAGTAAAGGCACCATGGAAAGCAGGCTGGTATAACTCAGTGACGCCGCCTCATCGAAGAGTCTGTCTTCACCGAAGTGACGCCAGACATGGGCCGCCAGGTGCCGGACCCGGGGAATGCTGCTGAATGAGTCCAGTACCTTCATTATGTCCTCCGGATTAAACCCATGATTGCATGTTTTGTCCTATGGTAACGGTATAATAATCAGCCAACTCAATTATTGACAGAGGACACCAGCTTGAAAGTACAAATTATGCACAATCCGCGTTGTTCCAAATCACGCACCACACTGCAGCTGCTCAGGGACAATGACGTTGAACCCGAAATCATCCTGTATCTGGAAACACCACCGGACGCGGAAATGCTGACTTCCATTCTCAACAAACTTGATATGCAGCCGAGGGACCTGATGCGCAAGGGTCAACAGGAATACAAGGAAATGGATCTCGGAAACGAAAAGCTGAGCGATGAGCGACTTATCGCTGTGATGATAGAGACGCCCATTTTGATTGAAAGGCCTATCGTACTGGCAAATGGTAAAGCCCGTATTGGCCGTCCACCCGAATCTGTACTGAAAATCCTCTGAAACGCTGGTCACAAATGATGCTGGCTGCCTTCGCAGCCACTCTCCTTTGGCAGGTAATCTGGCATGCGCTGTTACCAGCACCACTGGGTGCCCGTAACATCTGGTTGGCCGTTCTGGCCTGCCTGCCGCTGTTTATTCCACTGGCCGGTCTGATTCGGGGTAACTATCGAAGTATGATCTGGGCAGGCCTGCTGCTAATGCTTTACTTCACCATCGGCATCATGGAAGCCTGGAGCAACCCGCCGCAAAGACTGCCGGCCCTGGTGCAGATAGCACTTGCGGTCTTTTACTTGTTTGCATTCAAAATGCGCAACCGGAGTCAGACCTGAATTCCACAACCACGTTATAACGGGTCCTCATCCTGTGGCTCTTCGATCACATCTATCTCCTGTAACACCTCGGGCTGGGCAATAAAAAACTGCCGGTAGAGGAAATTAATCCGGGTCAGTGCGTACACCAGGCTGGCCGGGGAAGATGCCTGCCGACGCACGGCCTCCGGTTGTTTTGACCAGACTTCACGAAACTTGAACAGACGTTGCCGGGCAATCGGGTCTAAAGATATCAATGGTACATCGTCTTCCCTGAAACGCCGCAAGGTCCGCCGCTCCAGTAATCCTGCATCACCCGCAATGGCCTGACGGATTGAATCAACGTTTTGCAGTGACTCCGGGTAAAACAGCATCATCTGTGTACGCAACATGGCCTTGGCTATCGAGACCTCTGACATTTCATCGAATAAGGACACCTCATCACCTTGTGAGTTGCGGGCATTCGGTAGCAGTATCCGCTGATAGATTTCCATCTGCTCTGCCTGGTACATAGCTTGCAGATGCTGGTTCAGACGAGTTGTAATTGCCGGGGGATCCGCTATTTCGAGCGGTTCAACACCGATACCGGTAACAAACCAGTCACGCCATTCCGCGCCTCTGTCCCAATTGTTTTGCAGCAAGCGGGAAGGGAGCTTTCTCGCCGCGGCGAGGTAAGTCAGGCGATTGGGTACAATTCCGCCGCGATCTACGCGCAAGGGGGTAATGGTTCGACTGCCCACCCACTCGACCGGACAACTGTCATTTAACACCTCCTCCGATGCCTGCGCGAATAAATAATGGTGTTCTTCCGAACCGGTAAAACGGAACCCGAAAATAACAGTGTCCTGCCCGTTTTCCACAAAGCGGCCGACCAGGTCAAAACCCAGGCGGCCAAAATAATTGGCAACATTCTCGTCATCCGCCCGCACGAGTTCCAAGCGGCGCTGCACCCACTCCATATTGCGGTAACAGATTTCGATACGCCCCATTCCTGTCTGTTCCGCCAGCAGGTACTCGTCGGAAAACAAGCCTATCAGCGCCCGGGTGGCGCTGAGATTGCCTGACATTTCACATACTGCCTGCGCATCACAGGGTGCAATGACGAGGTCGTCCGGACGATAAGTGGTAATTTGTAATGCATCCTTATCAAGTACGACATCGGCACCTGGCCTGAGGCGCTCCGCACGAAAATCCGCTTCCGCGTTTCTGATGCCGGAACCCAGTTGCCGTAGAGCGATCTCATAATCTGTCATCATGCGACTGATCAGATCGTTGAAACCTGTTCCGGAACCGGCCAGGCATGCTGATTGTTCATTCATTGCCTGGATGATCTCTTCACCAATATTACGCATTCTTGAAATACGGTTCTCATTCTCCGTGGTATTAAAATACTCCGGAAAATATTCAGCAAACCAACTCATGATATTGGCAAGAACGGACCATGCCAGCGGGTTGGGGAGAACATCGGCAGGCGGCAGACATTGGGAGGAGAAGCGTTCGTACAGGTAGCCAATCGCGTAGTTGATCCTTTGCCAGGGGACAACACTCAGCTCACGCCTCAGTGTTTCGGTGGTAAACGGTCCATTCATGTCACCCGACAATTCAGCGAGACGGGCTTCCCTGTCAGCCAGGTTCAACAAGTTTTCCATACAGGATTCAAATTGACCGCGTGTCATGACCGGGTTGCCGCTATCATCCAGTCTCGCGGCCATGCTGATGCATGTTGTGACTTCCGTGACAATCCTCGCACGAACCGGTGTATCAACGTAATAAGCCATATCCGGAATCATCAACGCCAGCTGAGCGACTGCATTTGCCAATGCGACTTTTGAAGCCCTGATTTCTATTGCACGTTTGTCCGGCTCATTTCCTGGTTCACTGAAGGCAGACTCATCATTCGAGGCGTCGTCGGCAGATGGTTCCTCAGCCTGGCCTTCAGCAAGTTCCTGAACATCAGGTTCATCGACAGGAAAAGCGGTTATCGTTAACAGTACGTCATAAGTCGTCGCCATCACGGTATTCAAATGAGGGTCGATGAGCGCAAACCCCTTCGCGTAATGTGCAGATATGGCAGGTAGTTCGGTTAACAGCCAGTCGACCAGTGAAAACGTATCCTGACCGTTTACCGGTAGCTCCAGCAGCCTGAATGTAATCGAAAGCAAACCCTGAACAAAATCAAAGTAACGCCCCTCATGCAGACCATCGATCAGGCTGAGCAGGTATAAGGAATTCTTCAGCTGAACCCGGCTGTTGATGTTTTCTTCTGCGGCCAGCTCATTCAGTATTAAGTATCGAAGGTCCATCAGTCTCTGACTATCCGGAGGACCGGCGTCGACTGCGCTCAATACAACTTTCGACATGGCCTGTGGAATACTCTTCAGCAGTGATTCCCGGGCTTCGGCAGACTCTTCGATGACCGGTAATGCGGGCATCTGCCGGTCTGTGAACCAGGCGGTTTCCACCACTTTCCATGCTGCATGCCTTGAACCTTGAACTCCGGTCAACAGTAGAAATTTACCCCACAGTTCCACCGCATTGGCCTCGACTTCAAGCAACAGCTGCGGCAGGTTGGCTACCGCCAGTGACTGTCCTGATCGTTGGAACACCTGGTAAATCAAAACCGATTCAGGCATTCGGCCGGGAAATAACAACGGCATGTTTTCAAGATTATTTTCCTGAAGCCCCTTGATCAGCAGCCAGGCCGCCGGATCAAGCACAGAGCTGTGTGGCTGCACCCAACCATAGCGATCGATGAGCGTTTGCAGCCAGGCACGATCATCAAGATAAGCTTGTGCCAGGGCAACATGATCGACTTCGATACCGGCCTCGAGTTCATCTTCAGCCTGTCTCAATGTGTGCGCGGCAACTGCCAGGTCAAGTAAGGCCTGCTCGCGTAATTCGGGTGTTGCCAGTGCCAGCGCCATTTGCTGACTGCCCGGCAGAAAAACCCCTACTTCTGCGACTTCCTCCACCGGTGCTTGTTCAGGCTGCGGTGCCTGCTGCCCGTCGTCCTGCCCGGTAACCTGAGCCATCAGACCGGGGGATAACAGGAATAACAACCCGCACAGAAAAACCCGGAAAGCGGAAGCGATTGCGCTGTTTTGCAGGTCCTTTATTTTGGTATTGTCCTGACGGTTCAGAATAGTCATATCTGTTTATCCGCAACACTGGCTCAAAAGTACAACTTGCAGGATATACTACCCGCTGCTACATGACAGCAGCAATCAATTCAGTCGGACAATGAAAATGAAAAAACTTCTAATTGTTACCACGGGCGGCACCATCGACAAAATTTATTTTGATGATATGAGCGACTACCAGATCGGCGAACCCCTGGTCGGACAAATTCTTGAGCACCTGCAGGTCGGGTTTGAATTTGAAGTCAATGCGTTGATGCGTAAGGACAGCCTGCATATCACCGATGAGGACAGGCAGACCATCCGCTCCGAAATTGCCGCCAGCGATGCATCCCATATTCTGATTACCCACGGTACTGACAGCATGGTCAAAACCGCACTGGTACTGGCCGATATTCCGGATAAAACAATGGTGCTGACGGGGGCCCTTAACCCGGCACGATTCCGTGATACCGATGCTGTCTTTAATATTGGATGTGCTGTTGGAGCCGTGCAGGCGTTGCCACCAGGTGTCTGGATAGCCATGAGTGGCACTATATGGGATCCAAGGAAAGTCCGGAAAAACCGTGGCAAGAACCGCTTCGAAGCGACCACTGAAGCGGACTGAAATCCAAAGCTGTTGAACCCGGCTACAAGTGTAGCGTCTAATCAGGACAAAAAAATGCCCAAGGCAAGTGAATTGAAAAAAGGCTCCGTTGTTGAACATGACGGCGAGGTTTACATAGCGCGCCAGATCGATAAGCGCAATCCGTCGGCTCGTGGTGCATCGACCCTGTTCAAGGTCCGCTTCTTCAATGTCCGTAACAACCAAAAACTGGAACTGACACTGAAAAGTGATGACTTTATCAAAGATGGCGACCTGACCAAACGCTCCATTTCGTTCTCGTATCGTGAAGGTGACATGATCAACTTTATGGATACGGAAGATTACAGCCAGTACACCTTGAACGCCGATGTTCTGGAAGAACAGGCGGGTTATATGACAGAAGACCTCGAAGGTATGATTGCACTACTCGTCGATGGCCAGATTGTCGGGGTCGAACTGCCTCAAACCGTGGTACTTGAAATCACTGATACGGCCCCGGGAATCAAGGGAGCCAGCGCGACTTCACGCACCAAACCGGCAACGCTTTCCACCGGTCTTGAGATCCAGATACCGGAATACCTGGAAAGCGGCGAAATTATCAAGGTGAATACTGCCAACGCCAAGTTTGTTTCGCGTGCCTGATCCCTGTTGAGGAACATCAGATATAAAGTTTAACAGCGTGTATCAACAAACCAACCAGACCACCCACCAGCGTGCCGTTGATGCGAATAAACTGCAAGTCCCGTCCAATCGCCAATTCAACCCGGCGACTGGTATCCATTCCATCCCATGATTTCACCGTATCACTGATCAGGCTCGCTATCTGGGCACTGTTGCGCCCGACCACCAGGGTAATGGCATTGACCAGCCAGGCATTGACCCAGGTTTGCATATCCGGGTCGTTATCAAGTTCTTCAGCCACGTTATCCAGCCATTGACCGACATGCTGCCTTATCACTGAATCCGGTTTTTCAATATCCGTTTCGATGCTGCCTGCCAGTTCACGCCACAAACCATACAGGTAATCCTGTAGTTCATCGTTATCAAGCAGTTGCTGTTTGAAATCGTCACCCATGCGCTGGTACTCAGGATTGTTCTTCAGTTCATGTGCCAGTTTTTGAACCCATTGGTTAAACTTACCGCGCAGCTTGTGATCCTGATCCAGCGCCATTTCGAATAATTGATGTTCGATCCGCTCAAGCATGGTTTTCAGGATGCGATCATCAACAAAACCCGGTAGCCACCAAGGGCTTTCCTTTTGAACCCTGTCCCGGATTGCATCGCGGTTGTCATGCACCATCACGATGGTGTAACGCAATACCTGGGTGAGTATCTGCTGGTGTCTTTGCCCCCGGACCAGCCATTCCAGCGTGTTGCCAAGCAGTGGTGCCAGGCTGATATTGGCCAGTTGTTTACTTGAGAGTCTCGATAGGAACCGGCGCACACGTTTTTCATGCAGCGCACCGAGCGCCCATCGAAGCACGGCAACTGAAAGCTCCTCTACACTTCGGCGGCCCTTGTCGCTTTTGAGCCAGTTGACAACAAATATTGCCAGGTTGGTGCTTTGCAGTTTTTTTCGTACCACTTCCGGTTCGAGAAAATGATCGGCGACAAAACGCGACATACTTTCACCGATATCATTTTTCCGGTTGGGTATGATGGCCGTGTGCGGAATGGGTAAACCCAGGGGGTGACGAAACAGGGCCACAACGGCAAACCAGTCCGCCAGGGCGCCCACCATGCCGGCTTCGGCAAAAGCGTGCAGCCAGGCCGCCCAGGTGTAGGGAGAATGCAGTGTCAAAACGAATATCACCGCCATCAAACAAAGCAGCAGCAAGGGGATCCGCTTCATACGTTGCAGTTGCAGTGCCTTGTCAGTCTCTCCGGGTAATGCCGCGGGTTCCACCATCAGGTGATTTACCTATGCTGTCAGGATATTTTTAAACCTTACCCGCTTATGGTCTGATTGTCTGTAGGTACCACGTCATGAACTTCCAGTTGTAATCTTCCATTTTTGAGTATGGCCCGGGCTCACCTGCGCCCGTCTTAGCTGGAGGCATGAGCCGGAAAAACACCCCACAAATAAGACAGGCTTATTTCCTGTGCCTGTTGCGCAGACATTTCAGCAGGACTGAGCAACATATCCAACCACAGACCACCGTTCATGGCCAACAGCCCTGTAGCAACATGACCGGCCCTTACCTTGTAGCCACCCTGCCGGATAACCTCTTCGCACAAACCTGTCAAGACATCCCTGTATTCCCGGCTGCTTTCAGTACAGATCTTCCGGTAAGTGAGACGCGAGCGGCTCTCGCCCCAGAAGGCAAACCAGACGGCAAGTTTGTTGCGCTGACAAATCCGTTTATCAAAATCCACCGCAGCCAGCGCTTCCAGTTTTTCATAGGCAGAATCACCGGCACTATCCATCGCTTTGCACCATACCGAACGGTATTCACTCACGACATGAATCAGTGTTTCCTCGAGTAAGCGCTCCTTGCTTTGGAAATGCAGGTTGATGATGCCCTGGCTTAGCGACGCTTCACTGGACACGGTCGCCATGGTGGTCTCGGACAGGCCATGTTTGGCAATCGATCGTATGGTCGCCTTGATCAGTTGAGCCTGGCGCTGTTGCTTGGACGCAGTACGCCGTTTTGCCCGGGGTTTTGTTACGGTCTGGCTCAAACGCAATCCTTTTTCTGAAAACGACAAACCGGTTGGTTGTCAAATTCAGCATAATGGCTTTTGCACTGCTTTTCAATGAATGAACAATCATTCATTCACTATGGACAGAAGATGTTGGTTATGCGAACCTATTGCCAAAGGACTAACCATCAGGCCATAACATCCCGGGAGCTCCGAATGGTGAAAAAATATGATGCCATCGTCATCGGTGCAGGCCATAACGGAATAAGTAACGCTGCATACCTGGCCAAGGCAGGGCTCGATGTCCTTCTGCTTGAAAAAAACTCATATATAGGCGGCGCTACGGTCAGCCTTAAAAAACACAAGGACTGGATCTATTCCAATTGCTCCTATGTCAGCAGCCTGTTGCGCCCCGAGGTTTACCGAAGTCTGGACCTGGCCAAATATGGTCTGCAAATCGTGCCTTACGGCGGCAGCGCCACCCTGTCTCAAAATGGTGACTACATTGGTTCATATGTTGATCCGGATGTATCACGCAGGGAGATGGCCCGCCTCAGCCCGCGTGATGCCGATGCCAAGGTTCGTTTTGACCGCGATATCATGCGTCAGTGCAGGTTTATCAGGCAGTTCCTGCTGCGCACCGCACCGGATCCAACGTCGTTCAAACCACGTGACCTGCTGGAAATGCTGCATATGGGTAAAACCCTGCTGAAGATGGGTGAGGACGTCATCTACGACATGATGCGGCTATACACGATGAGCATTTCAGAGTACCTGGACGAATATTTCGAGCACCCGCTGATCAAGGCTGCCAAGGCGGGTAGCGGTATCATCGGATCCGCCATGGGTGTCATGTCACCTGGCACTGCCTATGTGCTGCTGCACCATGCCATGGGTGACGTTGATGGCAATATGGGCGCCTGGGGATTTGCACGTGGCGGCATGGGCGCCATCGCCGGGGCAATGGCGGACTGTTTTAAAGACCATGGCGGCGAGATACTGACAGATTCCGGTGTGGAACGAATCCTCGTAAACAACGGTAAAGTGACCGGTGTGGCACTGGAAAACGGCAATGAATATCAAGCCGATGTCGTTGTTTCCAATATGACCCTGCCACGCACTTTCCTTGAGTGTATGGATGCGAAAGACCTTGAGCCGGAATTTATCCGCAAGGTGAAAAATTTCAAAATTCGTGGCTCATCCGGCAAGCTCAATTTTGCCCTTGACGGTGTACCGCAATTCACTGCACTTGAAGGCAACCCGGAACTCATCAAGGGAGATCTACACCTGCTGGATAGTGTTGAACGCCTGGAACGTGCTTATGATGACTGGAAAGACGGCAACTGGTCGCAGGACCCCTATGTAGACATCCTGATTCCGACACTGACTGACCCGACAATGGCCCCGCCGGGCAAACACTTCATGTCGGTGTTCGTGCAATATGTTCCACCAAAAGTAAAAGGCGAGGACTGGACCCCTTCTCTGCGCGATCAGTTTGGACAGACAGTCATCAGCAAGATCGAATCCTATGCGCCGGGTTTCAAAGACCTGATCCAGCATGTGGAAATTCGCACGCCACGTGAACTCGAAGATGAGGTCGGCTTGACCGAGGGAAATATTTTCCTCGGTGAACTGACCATGGACCAGTTGCTTTTCAACCGGCCAATACCCGGTTACGCCCAATACCGCGGACCCGCAAAAGGTTTGTACATGTGCAGTTCTTCAAACCATCCCGGGGGTGGAGTCATGGCAGCACCGGGTGCCAATGCGGCACGTGAAATTTTACGGGATCTGCGCAAACCCAACACCGTACCGGAGGGCTGGCCGGATGACTGACAACAACAACCATACCGTTATCATCGGTGCCGGCCACAATGGCCTGGTATGCGCTGCCTATCTTGCAAAAGCCGGCAAGAGAGTCACCGTACTGGAAGCGGCTGAACAGGTCGGCGGCGCTGCGATTACAAGGGAATTTGCGCCCGGCTTCAAAGTATCGGCCGGCGCACATCTGCTCTTCATGCTTGATGAGAAAGTGCGTGAAGAGCTGTCACTGGATACATCAGGCCTGTCATTTTCACAACAGAATATGAACACCACGGCGTTGGCCGCAGACGGCAATCACCTGCTGATCTCAGGAGATGCATTACAGGGTGCCAATATCAGTGACAAGGACCGGCTGGCCATGAAGGAATACCGCCGGTTTATGAATCGTTTTGCCGGTGTTATCAATCGCCTGAATAACCGTATTCCGCCCAGGGTCGCGACCAGCGACCGTAACGACTGGATTGGCCTGGCAAAAATGGCCCTGAATATCCGCATGCTGGGCAGGGATGACATGCGTGAGTTTCTGCGTATCGCAGGTATCAATATTTTTGATGTCCTACAGGAGAACTTTGACAACCCACTGCTCAAGGGCGCACTAAGCCTGGACGGCATAATGGGTACCAACCTGGGTCCACGCTCCAACAATAGCGTGTTCTGTGCCTTGCACCGTCTCAGCGGCTTACAGGGTGTTGCCATGCCGAAAGGCGGTATGGGTACAGTCAGTAAGGCCCTGGCGGCGGCAGCGGAAAAACAGGGCGCGCTTATCAGGACATCAGCAACCGTCTCGCGCATCCTGATGGATGGTGATCAGGTTTGGGGTGTTGAAATGGATGGTGGTGAGCAAATTGCCGCCGCTACGGTGATATCCAGCGCCGACCCTAAAACCACTTTTCTCCGACTGTTGGGTGCCCGCAACCTTGAGGCCGGATTTGTACGCAGAATCCGGAATATCCGCATGCACGGCAATGTTGCCAAGTTACACCTTGCGCTGGATGGCGTACCGTTGTTAAAGGGCCTGAATCAAAACCAGCTGGGTGACCGCTTGTTAATCGCACCGGACATGGACTATGTGGAACGCGCTTTTAACCAGTCAAAATATGGCGAATACTCAATTAAGCCGGTTGCCGAAATCACCATCCCGAGCCTGCATGACGTCAGTCTTGCACCACCGGGCAAGCACGTACTCTCGGCAATAGTGCAATATGCGCCTTATCATGTGAAGGCGGGCTGGGCCGAAAAGAAAGCGGCTTTTGCGGACGTACTTATCGAGTTACTGGCCTCTTATGCACCGGGAATTCATTCTCAAATTCTCCACAAGGAATTATTGACACCCGTTGACATCGAATCTGAGTTCCGTATCACAGGGGGTCACTGGCACCATGGTGAACTCGCCATGGACCAGTTCCTGATGCTGCGACCCGTCCCGCATTCCGCACAGTATGCCAGTCCGGTCAACGGCCTCTTCCTGTGTGGTGCAGGCAGCCATCCCGGCGGCGGTGTAATGGGCAGCGCCGGTCGTAATGCCGCAAATGCGGTATTGGACGTAAAAACTGCCGGGGGGCAACAGCCATGAATCAGATCAGCAGGAAAGACAAGGTGCCCACGATTGATTTCTCAAACAAGGCGCACTATCTCACGAAGGTTTTTCAAAGTCCTTTCTACTCACGCCAGGAACCCCTCAATCATTTGAAGGAATGGGGACGCTGGGCGGATTACCTGTCACCGCGTGCATACACCTGTTCGGCCATGGAGTATTTTGCCTGCCGTAATGCCTGCACGGTTTTCGACCTGACCCCCATGAGCAAGTACCGGATCCGCGGTAAAGATGCCCTGCCCTACCTCGATCGCCTGGTCACACGCAATGTCGGCAAGATAAACCCTGGCCGGGTTGGCTATTGTACCTGGTGTGCCGATGACGGCCAGGTCATTGATGACGGCACGATATTCCACCTGCGTGAAAATGATTTCAGACTATGCTCACAGGAGCGCCACCTGGACTGGTTACTGACCAATACCATTGGTTTTGATGTCCTGGTGACAGACGAAACCCATGACGTGGCCGCACTGGCGCTCCAGGGCCCCACCAGTTGCACAACACTCAGAGAAATGGGTCTTGAAGGTATCGAAAACATGAAGCCATTCGATATCAGGAGTTTCTCTTTTGAAGACACGAAACTCACGGTATCGCGAACCGGGTTTACCGGCGATCTGGGCTATGAACTTTGGATAGACCCGGGGTATGCCGGCGTCTTATGGGACCGGTTATTTGCTGCGGGTCATCTTCACGGCATTACACCCATGGGTGATGAAGCACTACAACTGCTTCGGATTGAAGCCGGTTTTATCCAGGCACGTCATGACTTCATGCCGGCACACGCAACGGTACGTACCGGTCATACCCGTTCGCCGTTTGAGCTGGGACTCGACTGGCTGGTTGATTTCAACAAGCCCAACTTCAACGGCCGCAAAGCACTGCTGGCAGAAAAGAAGTCCGGCCATCGGTATAACATGGTCAAACTGGATATTGACGGCAACAAACCAGCCCATGACTCATATGTTTTTACAAAAAACAAAAAGCAGGTAGGTACGGTAACCTCAGCTGCATGGTCACCTTCAGCCAAGGCGAGTATCGCACTGGCGTCCCTGGAAGCGCCGCACGGCAAACCCGGTGAAGAGTTACTGGTGGAAATTTATTACCAGAAGGAACTGAAGTGGAGCCGTGTGATGGCCAGGGCACGTGTCGTCACTAAGGTGTTCTACGACCCACCACGCAAGCGCCTGACGCCACCGGCAAATTACTGAAACGGCCGGCTTCGCCGGTACGATTGGAGAACCCGGCTTCAGACCTGCCGGTTAATCACAGTGCACGGGTGTTTTTGACGACTGGCCTGGAACTTCCTCAACCAGGGCAGGCAGCAAATAACCGGGCAAACCGCTGCGTAATTGTTGATAAATCCGGCAGGACTCCTGCATGGATATATCGAAGTGCGCGGCACCCTGTACCCTGTCCAACCGATGTAAATAATACGGGATGATGTGGCTTGCGAATAACTTGTTGGACAGATCGCTCAGTATTTCCGAACTGTCATTCACACCTTTGAGTAATACCGACTGGTTAAAAACCGGATAGCCCTGCTTTGCCAGTAAACGAAATGCAGCCTGGTTGTGAGCGGAAACCTCATTGGGGTGATTGATATGAGAGACAAATACGACCTGCCCGTTGAACTGTCTTAAAGTCTCCAGAAAGTCCACGGTAATCCGCTCCGGCAATACCGACAACAATCGGCTATGGAAGCGCAAAACGCGGATATGTGGAATCCTGTTCAGGTTGCTGATCAGGTTTGCCAGTTTATGGTCGCTAACCATCAATGGGTCACCGCCTGAAAGGATCACTTCTCTCACTTCCGGATTTTCTGACAGGTAGGTCATGATCCGGCCGTTCATTTTGTAATCGACACTGGACTCTGTGTAGGGGAAGTGACGCCGAAAGCAATACCGGCAATGGATCGCGCAGGCACCGGTCAGTGTAAGCAACACACGGCCATGGTATGTATGAATTAAACCGGGCACAGGCATGGCCTTCTGGTCACCAACGGCATCCTCACTGTATCCATCGACGAACCGGAACTCACGGGTATCCGGTAAAACCTGGAGCAGCAACGGGTCGAGGGCGTTGCCTTTCTCAATCAGTGACGCAAAGTACCTGGTTACCCTGAGCGCAAAGTCATGCTTGCCGGTAAAGCCTGCATGGGAAGGGTCTATTTCACAATATTCCAGCAACTCACCAAGATCACGAAATGATTCGGAAACGACAAGTTTCCAGTCGCGGTTCCGTGATAAAAATTCTGCCTGGCAACCCGTCATTTATTCCTGGCCTGCCGGCGCCTGGCCTCCAGTCGTTTGTCCGCGTCCTGGCGATAGGCGTTCGCGGCGGCCAACAGCACATCCGGGTGCAAACGCACCTTGTAATCCGGGTTGATGTAAGCGAAGTTAATCAAGCCATCCGTGCCGATGATATAGGTAGCGGGGGCCGGCAACACGTGGTGGGTTTCACCCGAGGCCTTTTCCAGGTCAATATCGTAGCTCAGATACCGTTCGTTCAGTTCATCGTCCACGCGAAAGGCCAGGCCGAAAGCCCGCGTGGCACTCAGTGAAGCGTCTGAATAAATGGTATAACCGATGTCCGGATCGTCCAGGCTTTCCAGCAAAAACTCCGGTTTATCGATACTGATAAACCAAATATTGAAACCCATTTCCTTCAGTTGTTTTTCTGCCAGACGCAATTCGGCCAGGTGCAAATTACAGTAGGGACACCAGCCCCCACGGAAAAATGTCAGCACGATGGGTTTATCCTGCGCTCCTGACTCAAACCGGAATGTCTGATTTTCAACATCCTGCAGCGTGAAATCCGGTGCTTTCATCCCAACCAGGAGTGGTTGCACCTCATCAGCGCTGGTGTGGATATCTGTGCGTTCTGCCATGACCGCAGCCGAAAACCCCATCAAAAGGGCCATTATCAGTCCTGAAAAACCTTTGTTCATTATTATTCCCTGTTAGTTTATTGCACAGCTAAGACCGTATACCTTGCCATTCTATTTCAAAAGCGAATGTTCCCTGCAGTAACATTCAATACTGCAAACCGGATCAACGATTCTGCTCCATTATACTGCCCCACGGTTTGGCCCGAGTCTGGGATTTTATTGATACAAGTCAATATCGGGAAATTGTTATAAAATACAATGAATATTCATATTTAACACAATTTCAGGAGCTACAGCATAATGCAATTTAAAGTGAAGACCGCACTTCTGGCGGGAATAGCCCTAAGTTTGGGATTTGCCGGTACGGCCAATGCTTTCGAGCCGGGTGACTGGTTGGTCCGGGTTGGCGCATCCTATGTTGATCCGGCATCGGACAACCACGACGTCGTATCGGTTGAATCTGCTACCAGCGCTACGATTAACTTAAGCTACATGATGACAGACGTCTGGGCCGTGGAAGTACTGGCAGCCTACCCTTTCAAACATGACATTGAATTTATCGATGGCACAAAGGTAGGCAGCACCAAGCATCTGCCACCTACCGTAAGCTTGCAGTATCATTTCAGGCCAACGGAACAATTTCAGCCCTACGTGGGTGTGGGTATCAACTACACCAATTTCTTTAGTGAAAAAACCCAGGGCCCATTGGAAGGTACTGACCTCAACCTGGGCGACAGTTGGGGATTGGCCGGCCAGATAGGCTTCGATGTAATGTTTAATGACGATTGGTTTTTCAACCTCGATGTACGTTATATCGATATTGATACCAAGGCGAAGCTGGACGGTGTAAGCATCGGCAAAGTCGAGATTGATCCCTGGATTTTTGGTGGTCACATCGGTTACAGGTTCTGAGTAAAACTTACTTTACCCTGATTTAGTTCTCCACATTATAGGGGCCTTCACGGCCCCTCTTTTTTTAGTCCCGGAGAACCCTCCGGGACCCTGGTGTTTTGTCAACCCTGGTTTAACAGCATAGCTTTTCGCTAATCTGAAAAGCTCTTTTCAATACTGTGGCACAAATCGCAGGAAACGATCTCCCCGGCAGCCAAAGTGGCACGAACCACACCATCTGCATCCCTTAACACCCGGTCGACGGGGACACGAGACAGGCGGGTACCACGATGGTCTGCACCGTGACAGGCGGCGCACTGGTCTTCACCATCTTTCCAGACAAAGTCCTCATGGTAAAAATCTCCCTTGCTTTTGATCCAGTTCGGCTCATTGACCGGGTGCATACCGTGCGGTCCTTCGAGGGTTCCATTCGGGAAGCTGTTGGAATCATGACAAACCGTACACTCCTTGATGGTTCCTGCATGTCCCTGCAACTGGATGGCGGGGACATTGTCGTTGGCGTTCGGGTCGCGGTTGGGCCAGATGGCGTGGGGACTGCCGTGACAGGCCTCACATGCAATGCCTGCATGATTATCGAGGCTGTTGCGGTACAGCGTGCCGGGATTCTCGGCGAAACGGGAGCCGGCCAGTTCGATCGGTGTAGCTGCAGGGTCGGTTGGATCATAGGCAAGCACACCGATCGGATCATCGCCATGACCGCTGTGACAGGAACTGCATTTGGGTTCATCAGCCCAGGGTTCCCTGATATGCCCCGTGGTCAGCGGAAATTCACCACCCATAGCCAGCATGTCACCATGACAGTCATCACATTTCTGCCCGGCGGTATACATGGCGCCACGGAAGCACTGGGTAATCTTGCCCGGGTGGCAATTGAAGCAATTTTGCTCCATTGGAATACCCTCGCCCGTTGGAATCAGCGGTAGCTCGCTGCCCGACATACCCGGAGGATCAATTAATACCGGCTCACCTGAGTTGTCCCTGATCAGTTGGCCCGTTCCATTCACCTGTAAACGACCATGAAAACCATGCATGACAGCGGACATATTGCTAAGCCCTGAAACACCACCCGGTCCGCCCACTTCCGCCAAAGCATTGGAACGGTGGCAGGAAGCGCACAGGACCGGTTGGTCATCGGCGACGAAGCTTGTCCCATGTTGGAAATCATGCAACACGAGTATGTTGTGTTTGGCAGCGGCCTCCACATCTACACGGTCTCCCGTGGCCGCCGGTATGAAAAACGGACCGTCCTCGCGGACTGACGGATCTGCACCAACCTCACCGAGCGCGTGGCAATCACGGCAGTCAACCTCGGTGGATACCGGCACCACGGCATCTGTCGTCGCCAGGACTTCACCGCTTCCAACATCCACAGCCTGGACACGCATCAGCGGATATGAATTGAAGCGGCCCGCATCGTCTATGGACGTCATCGGTATACCCTGTGCGGTGAACCAGTTTTTAGCACCGTCGAACCCACTGAACGCCTGTGGATCATTGCTGTAGTACGGGTCACCGATACCCGGCATGTAGCGACCATGAGCGTTGCCCTCTTCGTAGTTGGCCGCGGTTTGCAAACCTTCATCGGGTACGGGGTGCAGACCGGGGAACAAAAGCTCTGCAATGCTATTGACGCCATCGAAGTCGTCCCAGAAATCCGTTTTACGGATGATTGCGTTATCGGCAGTTGTTCCCGGAATGGGCGGATAATTCTGGCTGGTCGAATTGATCGAGCCGGCACCCACCGGATCGTTTGCACTGGAGGCAGCCGAGTACTGTAATGAAACCATGGTGTCATTCAGGATCAGCGGTCGATTGCTGCCCCTGCTGCCTTTACGTACGACCTGTGCATTGACGGTATTGAATGGTGGCAGAATGCTGAATGGATATGACCCAAGGTCAGCACAGTGCATACCCAGGTCATTGAAAGCCAGAACTACATTTTCACCATTACCAGCTTCGGGGCTACCCGGCGCAGGTTCCTCGGATACCTTTGGCGGCAGTCCATCGGGTGGTGAACCCACCTCGACCATACGCTGGCTGGTACATCTTAAGCCAGCAGCATCTGTAACGATCAGCTCGGCGACGAACAAGCCATTGGTGACATCAAATGTAACGGCACCGGCATCAAGGGTTGCTGGCCTGGTATCCGCCCCTCCTCCAAAATCCCATTCATATGACAGTACGACACCGGCATCAGGATCCGTCACCTCACCGGTGAAATAGACACTATCACCCAGCAGGATGGAAACATCACTTCCCGGTGCAATAATCGCACACTCGGGCGGCCTGTTTTCTGCCAGTGGCAGCGGCGATGGTGGTGGCGGCAGTTCAACATCACAATCAGCCCGAGTGTTTGCAACGCTACTGACATCAGACAAACTCCCGGACTCAACTCTCACCTCGCAGGGTACGTCGTATTCAGCATTTTTGATGGTGACCTCAAAGGGGTCGGCAGCGAGCGCGTGACCGGAGAGAAATATCAGTGCTGCCAAAAACAGGTTTATAACAAAAACACTTTTCGAAATAGCATTAGGAAAAATCGAGACCGGGTTTGATATTTGCATATTCGAACTTCCTTCTCTAAATTGAATCCCTTGATCATTGGAGTGATATACACACTCCAAAAGCGTGAGTCATTCTGCATAAAAAATGCCTGAGATTTCTTAGGGGAACCAGAGCGAGAGCAATGATTCTGGACCGCGGTGACTAACCCGCGGTCAACTTCGTGAAATCCTTTCACTTGCATTTTTTACGTATTTTGAAAATAGACCAGGCGTGAACTCACCGTCAATTAGATCTTACTAATATAAAAATTAACGGAAGATAAATGGAGGTCGAAAGACCTGTTGAGCCTTCCCAGGGAGACTGCAGACATGACCTCTGACCCACTGACTTCTGGCCCATGTATTGAAAGTCCAAATATGGTCTTATATGCATGCTCCTGCAGGACTGGTCATTCAGCAGAGCGGTTACGAAAATAAAATGTAACCAATATCTGGAAAGGTTCGTCTAAAGAGATATAGAAATTGAGATAGAGGGCTGATGTTTTTAAAGGCAGTTACACGCCGATAAAAGAAGCATCCGCCCATTTTTATATGGGTGACTGGAAAAGAAATAGTTGTTACGACCTGAAACATTAGAATGAGAGGTTTACCGTGAAAAAGTTGCTGAAAATTTTAACCCCTGTACTGGTACTGGCAGTGAGCATTGGTATTGTACAAGCACTTGGCGCCGCCAAACCTGAACCGGAAAAAAAGGAAGAGGCACAACGGCTTATCTCCCTTTATGTCGATGAAGTGATGTCGGACACGGTCACCATATCAGTTCAGACCCAGGGTGAAGTTCGCCCCAAAACTGAGATTGACCTAATCCCGCAGGTTTCGGGCCGCATTGTCGGGGTTTCCGGGTCCTTTGCAGAAGGTGCCGAGTTTGGTCCGGGTGAGACCCTGATCAAAATTGACGATACCAACTATAAGCTTGCTGTTATTCGAGCCGAGGCCCGGGTTGCAGAAGCACAGGTTGCCGTGCAGCGTGAACTGGCCAACGCCAAGATCAAAAAGGAACACTGGCTGGATAAGCGCAATGCCGGTGAACCGACGCCCTACGCACTGAACAAACCACAGGTCATGGAAGCGGAAGCGAAATTGCTTTCCGCTGAAGCTGATCTGGAAGAAGCCAGATTGAATGTGTCGCGCACCGAGATCAACGTACCCTTCCTCGGTCGCGTACGTGAGAAAAATGTCGGTATTGGACAGTACGTCACTGCAGGCACGCGCCTTGGCCGGGTCTTTTCCACGGAAACCGTTGAAATTCGTTTACCGCTGACAGATTCACAAATGGCTGAACTGGACCTGCCAATGGGGTTTATGGCAGATGCATTCAACGCGCCCGTAGTGCAATTCAGCGCCCAGGTAGGTAGCAAGCAGCACTCCTGGACCGGTCGCATCGTTCGTACGCATGCCTCGGTCGATCAGCAAACCCGCCTTATATACGCAATAGCTGAGGTCGAAGACCCTTACGGCGTGGGTGCCGATAACGGCAGTCCGATGGCGGTTGGTATGTTTGTCCACGCAGACATTGCCGGTGTGAACAGCCAGTCGGCAATGGTCCTTCCGCGCCTGGCCCTGCGTAGCGCCAACAAGGTCTACGTGATCAATGATGAAAACCGTCTTGAAATACGCACGGTTGAAGTTCTTTCCACCTCGAAGGACACCGTATTGGTCAGCACAGGTGTTGAAGTGGGTGACAAAGTCGTGACATCTACGATTCCGGCAGCGGTTGACGGTATGGAAGTCCGCGCTATTTCCCGCGAGCAGCAACAAAGCTAAACCAAACCAAAGAGGGAGCAGGACATGAATGGTCTGATTGCCTGGTGGGCACGGAATTCTGTAGCCGCTAATCTTGTCATGATCGGTATTTTTGTTGCCGGTACGATTGGCTTTACACAAATGGAACGCGAGATGGACCCGCAGGTCCGGTTCCCGGGTTTGCAGATAATCGTTTCCTGGCCGGGTGCTGCTCCACAGGAAGTAGAAGAACAGATTGTTGCCCGGATTGAAGAGTCCGTCAGTGACCTGGATGCGATTGAGTGGGTCCGCTCCTTTGCAAGCGAAGGCCGCAGCGAGGTTTACATCCTTGCGGAACAGCAGGTCGATTTCACCCAGTTTATGAATGATGTGAAAATCCGCCTTGATTCGATTTCCTCTTTCCCCCGTGATATAGAACCACCGCAGGTTCAACAGTGGGTCAATCGCGACGAGTTCATGCGTGTTGCGCTTCATGGCGATCTGAGCGAACGCGAACTCAAACGCCTTGCAGAAACCCTACGACGTGAAGTTGCGCAATTGGAAGCGGTTACCGTCGTCCAGTTGTTTGGAACACGCCAGGAAGAGGTTTCTATCGAGGTCAGCGAAGATGCCTTGAGACGCTACAACCTGAGTTTCTCAGAGGTTGCAAACGCGATCCGCAATACCTCTATTAACCAGTCTGCAGGCCAGGTACGTACCGAGGTAGGAACCTATCAACTCAAGGTACGCAGCCAGGCGGATACAGAGCCAGAATTCAACGCGATTATCATCCGTGAAACACCGGACGGGGGCATCATTCGCGTAGGCGACGTGGCCACGGTACTGGACGGTTTTGAAGACAATCCAATATTGGCAACACTCAATGGCGAACCTGCCGTACTCATACAGGTCATGTCCACCGAGGTCATGGACATCGTCACGGCCTCAGAATCCGTCAATGAATGGCTCGAAGAGCGCCGGAAAACCTTGCCGGAAGGTGTTTCGCTGACACTCTGGACCGATCAGGCCGTAGATTTCAAAAGCCGTATGAAAACCTTCGGCAGCTCAGCAGCCATGGGACTGGTGCTGGTGATGTTGGTGCTGTTGCTCACTTTGCGACCCATCGTTGCGTTCTGGGTAGCCGTTGGTATTGCCACCGCATACGCCGGTGCGTTTGTACTGCTGGGATCCGTGGGCGTATCCCTGAACATGCTATCCACCTTCGCTTTTCTACTCGTACTGGGTATCGTGGTCGATGATGCGATCGTGGTCGGTGAAGGAATACACAGTGAAGCCAACCGGATTGGTGGTGGCGTCAATGCATCAATAGCCGGCGCCCAACTGGTGGCCAAACCCGTCGTATTTGGTGTCATCACTACAGTAATGGCATTTTTGCCCTGGATATTCGTGAGCGGTTCGACCTCTGAATTCACGCGGCACATTACCTGGGTTGTTATCCTCGCCCTGGGCTTTTCGCTGGTTGAATCACTTTTGATCCTGCCATCGCACCTGTCCAGCATGAAACCCCGGCATAACCTGAAGGGTTTTGGTAAGTTCCAAAAACGAATTGCCGATAGCATCCTCCATTTTGCGGACAAGCGTTACCGTAAAATTGGCGGCTGGGCACTTGAGCACCGTTACCTGACCACCAGTATATTTCTCGGTGTACTGGTTATCGGCTTTGGTTTGTTTGGCACGGGCTGGGTCAAGAAGAGCTTTATGCCGGATATCGAATCCGACGAGATCATTGTCAATGTTGTCATGCCGGAAGGTGCGCCCTACAGTCGCGCACTGGAGATCCTGGCCCAGTTGCAAACCGCTGAAAAGGCGCTGGTGGAAGAGGTCAACCAGCGCACCGACGGTGAAGGCGTGTTAATTGAAAACTGGTATACGCGCTCGCGTCGTGACAGCGTACTGGCGATCGTCAAACTGGCACCACCGGAAGTCCGTGACATGACCGCAAAAGAGGCTTCAATCCGCCTGCGTGAATTAATGGGGGATGTACCAGATGCCCGTGAAGTCTCGGTTCAATATACGCAAAACAACAACGACCCTGACTTTGAGTTATCGATCAGGCATCCTGACCTCGAAGTTTTACGGGCCGCAACGGCAGACATTGAAACCCAGCTAAGAACCTATGAAACCATCTACGACGTGCGTAACAACCTGGAAGGCGCGTCCGAAGAAATCCGCCTGACCATGAAACCGGGTACTGCCAAACTTGGCCTGACATTGTCTGATGTCAACCGCCAGGTACGCCAGGCGTATTTCGGTGAAGAGGTTCAACGGTTGCCGCGTGACGGCCAGGATGTAAAAGTTAAAGTGCGTTATCCGCTGGAGTCCAGGCAATCCATTGAAAGCCTGAAAAACTTCCGTGTCCGCACCGCTGATGGTCGCGAATTACCACTGCTGGCAGTGGCTGATCTTGAATATGCACCGGGAATCACACGTATCGCACGCTGGAACGGCAACCGGGCAGCACGTGTCAGTGCCGATCTGAAAGAAGAAGTACGTGACGACATCATGAAGGATCTGGATGAAAACTTTTTCCCGGAATGGGAAAAACGCTATCCGGGTATTATCCGTGGTGCTGTGGGACAGGCTGAAGGCGAACAACGCTTTATCAATGAGGTGATGGGTCTGTACCTGATTGCATTTTTTGCCATGTACACCATGCTCGCAGTGGCATTCAGAAGCTACTGGCAACCGATATTGATTCTTGTTGCCATGCCTTACGCTTTTGTTGGCGCCATTTTCGGACATAGCGTGATGGGTCTGACCATGGCGATATTCAGCTACTTCGGTATCGCGGCGGCAGCAGGTGTTGTGGTCAATGACAACCTGGTACTGATGGATTATTGCAACCGGCTCAGAGACCAGGGTATGAGCGCCAGGGACGCTATCATCGAGGCGGGTGTCGTGCGCTTCAGACCCATCCTGCTGACCTCGGTCACCACCATTGTCGGCCTGACGCCAATGATGCTGGAACGATCCATACAGGCGGCATTCCTGAAGCCCGTTGTTGTTTCACTGGCATTCGGTGTGTTCTGCGCCTTCTTCGTGACCCTGCTGATGGTGCCTTCCCTGTATGGCATCGGGCTGGATATAGGCGAGTTCTTTACCCGGATAAAGGGCCGGATAGCTCGCAAGTTACACCGTGGTGCACAAGCAGAGCATACTGGAGTTAGCTAAAGGCGCCGGGATGACGGTGCCAATAATTTTTCTGGTGCCGGATCTGTTTTTACCAGATCGCTTGCAAGCGCCCTTCTTTCAGCCGGCTGTCGAACTGTCTGAGTGGCCTTGTACCCTTGTCGATACACTCGCCGCTTGAAACGTCAAAAGCCCACTTGTGCTTGGGGCAGGTCAATTGATTGCCGGACAGGGCCAGGTGCGGGATGTCGGTTACCTGGTGGGGACAACGGCTGTCATAGACATTGCAGGTTTCACCGGAACGATAGATAAAGACATTTCTACCATCGCAATCATCCACGTAGGTGATCTCACCCTCCCTGACCTCGCTCCAGTCGATCAGGTCGTGCCAGCGGGGTTCAGCATCCAGCAACTCAACGCGAAATTCCGGGATATCCATGTCCAGGATGATATCCACGGCCCATACGATCTTGGCCAGACCCAGGGTCGGGAATGCCATCAGGATCGCATCCAGAATTTCATTCGGGCTGGCACCATCGCGGATGGCGCGCGGCAGATATTGCCGTAAACCACGCTCCGTCTGGCTATCTATCTTGGTAATGACCGAAATCAATGAACGGGTCTTGGGATCGAGGTGTTTGCCTGCGTCTTTCAAAAAACTGAAGTAGGCGCTCATCGCGTCCGGTCTGGCTTTAATCAGGTAACTCAGTGCTTTGCTCATATTCAATCACCCTTTGGTCTGTTAGCGAACCAGGACAGCTTGCTCCTCAGGGTTACCACGCTGCCCACGATAATCAAAGCCGGGCTCTTGATGCCCGCCTCCAAAGCCTTTTCCTGCAGGGATTCCAGGTCTCCCGTGATGACCCGCTGACCTGCACGGGTGCCATTCTCGATAATAGCCACCGGTGTGGCAGGATCCGCCCCGTGGCCTAAAAAGCCCCGAATGATCGCATCAAGTGATGACAAACCCATGTAAAGCACAACCGTCTGGCGGGGTTGAATCAGGCTTTCCCAGTTCAGGTTGAGTTCTCCGTCTTTTTCATGACCCGTCACGAAAACACAGGCCTGGGCATGATCACGATGGGTCAACGGAATACCGGCATAGGCGGCACAACCATTGGCTGCGGTGACACCCGGCACAACCTGGAAGGCTATACCGTGATCCGACAGTGCTTCGATTTCCTCTCCACCCCGCCCGAAAACAAACGGGTCACCGCCTTTAAGACGCAACACTCGTTTGCCCTGGCGCGCCAGGTCAATCAACATATCGCTGATTTCTTCCTGCGGCACGGTGTGGTTGTTTTTGAGCTTTCCCACGTAAATACGCCGGGCATCCCTGCGTACCAGGTTGAGTATCCCGTCACCGATCAGCCGGTCATAAAGAACAACGTCTGTCTGCTGCATCAGGCGCAGTGCGCGGAAAGTTAAAAGGTCCGGATCACCCGGTCCCGTACCGACCAGGTAGACCTCACCAAGGGGTGGTTGGTCACCGGCGACCGCAGCGTCCTCAAGCTGGCTCTCCATGAGCTGCACGGCCTCCTCAAGCTGGCTGGAAAAAAGGTGTTCGGCAACCGGCCCCGATACCATTGCCTCCCAGAATCGCCGCCGTCGGGTCAGATTCGGAATAAGCTCTTTAATTCTGTCGCGGTAGCTTCCGGCAAATTCGGCCAGCCGACCGTAGGCTGCCGGTATTGTCGTTTCAAAACGCGCTTTGAGCATCCTCACCAGTAAGGGCGAGGAGCCACCACTTGAAATTGCGATCAACAGCGGTGAACGGTCAACAATGGCCGGCATGATGAAGTCACAATCCTCCGTCTTGTCACTGACGTTGACCATGATGCCTGCAGTCGCGGCAAGTTCACGCAAATGCTGATTGACCCGGTCATCGCCCGAACACCCGAAAACGATCACACAACCCTTCAGGTCACCGGCGGTCAGCCCGCTTGCCTGGTGGTTAAATTCGAAGGTCTTGGCAAGGTTCGACAACTCTCCACCGAGTTGGGGTGCAACAATGGTCAGGTCGGATCCGGCACGTAATAACAGGTCAGCTTTGCGGGCTGCTGATACGCCATTTCCAACGATCAGGGTTCGTTTTCCACTGACGTCCAGGAAAATAGGCAGATGATCCATCTTATGTCCTTTAACTAAATCACTACTGAGAAACCCAGTCAGTCATGGCAGCACTCCAATGGGAAGCGGTACTTTCATCAACGTCCATCACGGTAAAGCGATTACCTTCACGGATGTGTATACGCAACACCCGCAAACCGTTTTCGTAGGTGACGTTTTCCAGCGTGACTTCCTTTCCATAAGGTGCAGTGAAATGGTCCAGCCTGGTTACCGTAGATTCAATCACTTGCCGCCCTCTCCAAACGCCACTTCCAGTTTCCACTCCCAGTTACGCGGTGTATCGCGGTAATCGGGCTTGACATCAAAGTTGAGAAATATCATGTTGTCCGACGTCATTGCCCGGACCTTGTCGAGCAATTGCGGAAATGAATTGACTTCGGGGTGCTGGATGATGATATCGCTGAGCTTGACTTCAATGGCTTCCATGGGATTTATCCTCAGCCGGAACCTCTCAATAGGTCTCCGGTCTATTCATGAACTCATAGTATATTGTACGACTATTATGTCTTGATGCGATCGAAAAAACGGGCGCGATACAGGAGACGTTGCTGCTCCGGTCCATCGTTGAATTCTGTCCGGTTGTGCAAAACATTGTTGGAGATCAAGCCCTCACCCGCTTTTAGGCGGTAGCGAAAAACCGGACCATTCCTGTCGTCAAGCATTTCAGACAAACATTCACGCGCAGCCGTCGTTAAGGCATCATCGCGCCACTGGATATTCCTCTTACGGGCACTGTAACGCATATGCATTTCACCGCTGAGCGCATACGAGAAAACCGGTCCGCTCACGGCGGCCCGGATATCACCTTCCACACCCATGTTTGCCGGGATCGTCATACACTCTGGGTGTTCAAATGCGGTGATGAACCGGGGGTCTTCGTCGCGCAGGCGAATGTACGCCATTTGCGGATCAAGCAAAGCGTTCTCTCCACCGAACTCAGCACTTTGTGCGCAATGCAAAACGACCGCATTGATCTGCCTTGTCTTGTCATTGTAATAACCATCGGTATGCCAGCTCAGGCTGCGATTGGAGTAAGGCACGTAACCGGTACGGACACCTTCAGATGCCACCGCTAACTCGGAAACACCATCCGCATTGGCGCAGAGGTGGTGATCGAGCCGGGTTAGTCCGAACTGAGAAGCGAACGTGGCAACAGCGGCGCGATCAACCGACGCGTCCCTGCAATGATAAATGGCCATATTTGCACGTTTACAAGCCGTCTTAAGCGCCGCCTTTTGCACCGCGGACACATTGAGCAGACCATCGACCTGCAGATGAATTTCTTCGACATTTTGAGGGTAGGAATCGAGCTTGATTGCCCGCCATTCCCGGTAACGGGTTTCGTCCTTTAAATAGCCGTGTCTGTCACCTGGAATTTTCACCAAAAGAAATCCCGCTGGAATTAAAATTGGATTTCTTATATCATGAATTTCTAATATAGCCAAATCTTCTGAGTTCGAATGTCGGATTCGAAGGAATTTATTACGCTGTTTTACAGCCTTTTTTTGCATTTTTGGCTATACTCAAGGTGTGCGTCTGTTAGCAAACCCGGCGTTGATGAATCTAACAGATTACGCATTCTTTTCTGCGGATTTATTGGAGCTGTCATGACGAAGAAAACCCACCCCACCCCATTACTGGATGAACTCAAAAGCGGTCCATGGCCAAGCTTTGTTGATGGGCTTCAACGACTGGCAGATGACGGTGATAAACCCAGTGCTATCATGATGAAAGACCTGATGGGTCAGCTTGAACACTCCTACGAAACCCGCACGGGTTACTGGAAGGGCGGCACGGTCAGCGTCTTCGGTTATGGCGGCGGTGTCATCCCGCGTTTTTCTGAAGTGGCAGAGAAATTTCCCGAGTCCTCAGAGTTTCATACACTGCGGGTTCAGCCTCCCGCCGGCATGCATTATTCAACCAAATTATTACGCGACATGTGTGACATCTGGGAGGAACACGGCTCCGGTCTGATTGCCCTGCATGGTCAGTCAGGCGACATCATGTTCCAGGGCTGCACAACCGAAAAGGTACAACCGGCTTTTGATGATTTGAACAAGATAGGCCTGGATATGGGTGGCGCAGGACCGGCATTACGGACCTCTATGAGCTGTGTGGGCCATGCGCGTTGCGAACAGTCATGTTATGACGAGGTTCGGGCACACCGCCAGATCATCAATGGTCTGCTCGATGAAATGCACCGCCCGGCCTTACCCTACAAGTTCAAGTTCAAATTTTCCGGTTGCCCGAATGATTGTGTCAATGCCATCCACCGCGCCGACATGGCGGTCATCGGCACCTGGCGTGATGATATGCAGGTCGACCAGGAAAAAGTTCAAGAGCATGTCGCCAAGGTTGGCCGCAAGCAGATGATCGACACGGTCGTCGCAATGTGCCCGACACGCGCTCTCAGCCTGAATGACGATGATACGCTGGATGTCGACAACAGGAGTTGTGTACGCTGCATGCATTGCATCAATGTCATGCCAAAAGCACTTTCACCGGGCAAGGATCGAGGCGTCACCATTCTGATGGGTGGTAAACGTTCACTGAAAATTGGTGACCAGATGGGTACCGTCATCCATCCGTTTCTGAAGCTCGAAACTGACGAAGATTACGAAACATTGGTTGAGTTTGCCGAAGAGTGCATTGACTTCTTTGCAGAAAACGCCCTTGAACACGAGCGCATCGGCGAAACCATTGATCGTATTGGTCTTGCCAACTTCCTTGAGGCAATGGATGTTCCGGTTGACCCCAACATGGTTAACCATCCACGAACAAGCTCCTATGTCCGCACCGATGACTGGGACATAGAAGCCGCGAAGTGGTTTGAACACAAGAAGGCGAAAGCAGCAGCCAAATAGACAATCCGATACGTGCAATATGACACGTGAAATGTATTGTGAGTTTGAGGAATAAACGATGAACAAAGCAGAAATGCCACGCAGACCCGATGAACATGGTGTTCCGGATCCTTTTCCATACATGCACCCGACACTGAGAGCCAACTATGGCAACTGGGACTGGCATGAAAGGCCACGCCCCGGCGTGTTGCATCACGTCGCCAAGGGTGGCGACGAAATCTGGACAGTCCGTGCCGGCACGCAGCGCCAGATGGATGTGGGTACCATCCGTAAACTATGTGAACTGGCCGACGAATTTGCCGATGGCTTTATGCGTTTTACGACCCGCAGCAATGCAGAGTTCATGGTCACATCCGCAGATAAAACCGGGCCGCTTATCGAAAAACTGAATGAAGCGGGTTTCCCGGTCGGTGGTACCGGCAATTCATTATCCATGATCTCCCACACCCAGGGCTGGTTACACTGCGATATCCCGGGCACCGATGCATCGGGTGTGGTCAAGTCCCTGATGGACGAGTTGCATCATGAATTCACCCACGAAGAAATGCCAAACAGGGTACGTATGACTACTTCATGCTGCCAGATCAACTGTGGTGGCCAGGGTGATATTGCGATCAACGTTCAATATGTTAAACCGCCAAAAATTAATCACGATCTTGTTGCCAATGTTTGTGAGCGCCCGGCAGTTGTGGCGCGCTGTCCGGTAGCCGCCATCCGTCCTGCGATGGTGAACGGCAAACCCTCGCTGGAAGTCGATGAGAAGAAATGTATTTGTTGCGGTGCCTGTTACCCGCCTTGCCCGCCAATGCAGATCAACGGGCCGGATTCGACCAAGATTGCGATTTGGGTCGGTGGTAAACACTCAAATGCCCGCTCAAAACCGACTTTCCACAAACTGGTTGCCGCCAACCTGCCGAATAACCCGCCACGCTGGCCCGAGGTAGCAGATATCGTCAAACGGATTCTTTATGCCTACAAGGAAGATGGTCGTCCCTGGGAACGTTTGGGTGAGTGGATTGACCGCATTGGCTGGCCACGGTTTTTCGAGATGACTGATCTGGCCTTTACCAAGCATCAAATTGATGACTGGCGCGGTGCGCGAAGCAGCCTGAATGCTTCAACGCATCTGCATTTCTGATAATACCCTATGAATGTGAATCCAGGATTATGAAACTAGGAATACTAGTCAACGAGGGGCCGTTTACACACCAGGCCTCTGACAGCGCTTACCGTTTTGCGGAAGCTGCCATTGCCAAGGGGCACGAGGTTACCCGTGTGTTTTTCTACAACGACGGTGTCTTCAATGCCAACAAGTTGTCAGAACCGCAATCCGATGACCGCAACCTGGTCGCTTTATGGTCCGATCTGGGTAAAGCCAATGGGATCGACCTGGTGGTCTGCATTGCTGCTGCACTGCGTCGCGGGATCAAGGAAGAAATCCTGAAAGACGGATTTCGAATTTCCGGCCTCGGCCAGTTGGTCGAAGCAGGTATTGAAAACGACCGCCTGGTCGTATTTGGCGATTGAAGGAGCAATCAGTGTTCCTTCAACATAGTAATTGCGGATTCAGCGCTCCTGTGGGGTTTTGCCACAAGGCGCAGCGTGCAGTGAATGGCTGGTCCTTTACCAGCGCTGCAACGCGGTGGCTGAATCCCACAGGGGCGCCCTTCGGGTTGGCTTGTCAGAGCCCATGGACATCGTTACGCCTCTTGGCAAGGACTAAGGCCATTACCTGCAAGGCGCGCCTTGCCATGAACACTGACAAACCAACTGTATCCGTAATTACTATGTTGAAGGAGCACTAGAATGGAACCATGGGAAGAAGAAGGTCCGGAAGTCGTTAAACGCTTCATGTACGTCAACCGCAAAGCACCCTACGGCACGATCTACGCGCTGGAGTGCCTCGAGGTTGTGTTGGTCGCTGCCGCATTTGATCAGGATGTCAGTGTCGTTTTTGTTGACGATGGTGTTTGCCAGCTGAAAAAGAACCAGGATACGGCAGCCATTGGTATGAAGAACTTTTCGAATACCTACAGGGCGCTCGATGATTACGACGTAGAGAAAATTTACGTCGAGGCGGAGTCGCTTGAAGAACGCGGACTCACCGCCGAGGATCTGATCATCCCGGTCGAAGTGGTCGCAGCTGATAATTTGCGCGAGATCATGGCGCAACAGGACGTGGTGATAAGCTCATGAGTAAGATGTTGCATTTGATTAATAAATCTCCTTTTGACAGAAACAATCTTGATAGTTGTCTGCGCCTGGCAGCAGCCGGGAGTTCGGTTCTTCTGATAGAGGATGGCGTTTATGCTGCGATGGGTAAGGCTGCCCATGCCGATGCTGTCAGCAAGCGTATGGAAGATTTGACTTTTTATGTTCTTGGTCCCGACGTTTCTGCTCGGGGCCTGGACGACACGCCTTTAATCGATGGCATCAATGTCGTTGATTATGGTGGTTTTGTGGATTTGGTGGTTGAGCACGATGTTGCTCAATCCTGGGTATAGACTGATTTTTTTTAAAAAGGAAAAAGTAAATCATGGCATATGAACTCAACGGCGTTTCCTATGAAGCCGACGAAGAAGGTTACCTGGTTGATCTCAGCGCTTGGAACAAAGAACTGGCAGAGCTGATCGCACAGGACGAAAATATCGAAATGAACAGTGACGCCTGGGAAGTGGTGAATTTCCTGCGCAACTACTATGAAGAATATCAAATTGCTCCGGCAGTTCGTGTTTTAACCAAGGCTGTCAAGAAAAGCCTGGGACCTGAAAAGGGCAACAGCAAGTATCTCTACGAATTATTCCCGTACGGTCCGGCCAAGCAAGCCTGCAAAATTGCCGGTTTACCAAAACCAACGGGTTGTATCTGATTCAAACTGCGGATTGGCACAAGAGCTAATCCGCTAAAACAGAGGGTAAGGGCTTGTTATTGAGCACGATCTTTGCTGTATTATTTTACCTGGCGACGGCATCTCTTGTCGTCGGTCTGGCCTATAGAATCCGACTCTACGCACGTACCCCCGCACCCTTAAAGATACCAACAACACCCGCCCCGGTTACACAAACAGGCGTGGTCCTGCGCATGTTCAGGGAAGTGGCTTTTTTCGAAAGCCTGTTCAAATCCAACAAGTGGACCTGGCTGTTCGGCTGGGTGTTTCACTTCGCCATGTTATTGGTCGTACTACGTCACCTCAGGTATTTCACCGAGCCGGTCTGGTCGTGGGTAAGCCTGATGCAGCCCTTTGGCAAATATGCCGGTTTCGCAATGCTGGCAGGTCTGCTTGCACTATGGGGCCGGCGCTTTTTGGTTGAGCGTATCCGTTATATTTCCGGCCCATCCGATCACCTGATGCTGATGCTGCTGATCGGCATTGCAGCAAGCGGCTTGATGATGAAGTACGTGGTGCACACCGACATCGTTTCATTGAAAGCATTCGCACTCGGATTGATCCACTTTAACTGGCAGCCCCTGCCGGCAGACCCCGTATTGCTTGTGCACCTGTCGCTGGTGCTGATATTGATGTTCGTGTTCCCGATTTCAAAACTGCTGCACGCACCCGGGGTATTTTTTAGCCCGAGCCGGAACCAGGTGGATAACCCGCGTGAAAAGAGACACCTTGCACCATGGGCGGCGGCGCTGGATCCAGACCGGAGCGGGGGCGAATAAGCAATGGCCGATTACGAAACAATCCCGATTAACACCCTGTTCGAAATTCCAAAGCTCAACCCAGACGTGATGAAAGAGTCGTCACCCTATGTCGCGGCACCGGCACACCAGGAGGCGCTCGGCTTTCCCGGTGAACTGGTTGATAACTGGCAGGAAAAAGCCATCGATAAGCTGGGTGAACTGCTTGAAAAATCACGGGCTCTACGCGTCTATATGGATGGTTGCGTCAAATGCGGCGCATGTACCGATAAGTGCCATTACTTTCTTGGCACAGGCGACCCGAAGAACATGCCGGTCGCCCGTCAGGATCTTTTACGCAAGATTTACCGCCGTTACTTTACATTTTCAGGCAAGTATTTCCCGAAACTTGTAGGCGCCGAGGATCTGACCAAGGAAGTACTGGACGAATGGTACAGCTATTTTCACCAGTGCTCGCAGTGCCGCCGCTGTTCTGTCTATTGCCCCTATGGAATCGATACAGCAGAAATTTCCATGGCCGCACGCGAGATCATGGACCACATCGGCAAAGGCCAGAAATACTGTAATGAAATTCTCGGCAAGGTCCACAAGATCGGTAACAACCTTGGCCTGCCCGAAAAGGCACTGATCAACACGCTGGAAGACCTCGAGGAAGATATCGAGGACGAAACCGGCGTCAAGGTCAGGATACCGGTCAACAAAAAGGGTGCCGATATTCTGCTGGTGACACCCAGTGCTGATTTTTTTGCAGAACCACACATTGATGGATTGATCGGCTATGCCAAGGTGTTTCACCAGGCCGGTGCCAGCTGGACCGTCAGTTCATATGCTTCCGAAGCTGCCAACTTCGCCATGTTCATTGGCTCATATGAGCAAATGAAACTGCTCGCTGAGCGCATCAGAAAAGCAGCCCAAGACCTGGGGGTCAAGCGAATTGTATTCGGCGAGTGCGGTCATGCGTGGCGGGTCGCCTACAGCTTCATGAATACGCTGGCCGGCCCATTTGACTTCCTTGATCCGGCTTACCCGGTGCCGCAACACATCTGTGAGTACACCTGGGACCTGATCGAGAAAGGCAAGCTGAACCTGGATAAATCCGCCAACGACCACATGACGCTGACATTCCATGACTCCTGCAACGTTGCGCGTGGTTCACGTATGGGCGACACCCCGGGCGGACAGTTTGAGATTCCAAGGGCAATCATCAAAGCGGTATGCAATAACTTTGTCGATATGCCGGCCGATACGATTAAAGAGGGCACCTTTTGCTGTGGCGGCGGCGGCGGCTTGCTGACCGATGACCTGATGGAAATCAGGACCAAGGGTGCCTCGCCCCGGATGACAGCCTTGCAGGAGGTTGTGAAGGACAATGGTGTCACCCACATGGCAGCGATCTGTGCGATCTGCAAAACACAGTTTGCAAAGATCATGCCGGTATACGGCATTGGCATGGACAGAATTGTCAGTCTGCATCAACTGGTATCGAACGCCATTGTTCTGGATGTGCCGGCAGAGGATGAGGCTGAGGCTGAAGCTGAACCAAATGAAGATGTGGCCACCGCCTGACAGGCCATCAACGATTAATACCAAGCGCGGGAACTGCGCAGGAAGATAACGCAATGAATGAAAAACTACTTACCAATCGCCGGTATAAAGACGGCGACAACAAACATCTTCCATGGGTGGAAGAAATCTTCATAGCCGATACTTCGCACAAATGCCCGACCTATGTTCACCGTGCCCCGCCCTGCCAGGGTAGTTGCCCATCGGGCGAGGATATCCGTGGCTGGTTAAATATTGTGCGCGGTATTGAGAAGCCGCCTGCCGACAAACCCTGGCAGGAATATGCTTTCAACCGTGTTACAGATGCCAATCCGTTCCCCGCCATCATGGGCAGGGTCTGTCCGGCACCCTGTGAGGACGGTTGTAACCGCAACGAGGTCGAAGATCATGTCGGTATCAATGCGGTTGAACAGTTTATCGGTGATTACGGCCTGGAGCACGCACTGAAGCTGCATCAGGCGGGCCCCGACACCGGTAAAAAAGTGGCGATCATCGGCAGTGGAGTCGCCGGTCTGGCCTGTGCCTATCATCTGCGGCGCAAGGGGCATAGCTGCACGGTATTTGAACGACAGGAAAAACTGGGCGGTATGATGCGTTACGGCATTCCCGGCTACCGGGTTCCGGACGAAGTCCTCGATGGTGAAATCCAGCGCATACTGGACCTTGGCGTTGAAGTCCGCAACAACACCAAAATTGGAGAAGATATCCCTTTCAGTGATCTGCGCGAGGAATTCGACGCTGTATTTATCGCGTTGGGTGCTCAATCCGGTATGGCCCTGCCCGTCCCGGGTGGAGATGCTCCAAATGTCATTAGCGGGGTGGCTTTTCTGCAGGCATTTAATGACGGCCGTCTCAAGCATACATCCGGTAAAGTGCTGGTTGTCGGCGGCGGCGATACATCAATGGATGTGGCCGCAGTTGCCCGTCGCCTTGGCCATATCGAACATAAACGTGAACACGACAGACCTGAAAACATCATCATGGGTTTCATGGCACACGATGTCGCCGGTGTTGCGCAGCGTCAGGGTGCCGATGTTACCCTCATTTCCCGCGAATCCGCTGAAATCATGCCGGCCACCAAGATGGAAGTCGAACACGTGTCCCAGGAAGGTGTGAAGATCAGACCCGGACTGCTGCCGGTGGAGGTACTGCTTGGCGATGACGGCAGGGCCACTGGGGTACGGGTTATCAAAACCGACTGGAGCAGCGGCAAGATGGAAGTCGTTGAGGGCAGCGAAGCAGATATCGAGTGTGAACTGCTTGTGTCTGCAATCGGGCAGCGTGGTGATCTCAGCGGTTTTGAGGAACTCGACAGCGGTCGCGGTCTGATCGATGCCGATGGTTTCTACCGGGTCAAGGATCACCCTGACCTGTTTGTCGGCGGCGATATTATCAGGCCGCACCTGTTAACAACCGCCATCGGTCAGGCTTCAATCGCCGCTGAAGGTGTTGACAAGTTCCTGTCAGGGGCCGAGCCTAAAAAACGGCCCAGGGTAGATGTGCACCACTTCCACCTGCTGGATAAATTGAGGGAAACCGGTCTTGAGCCAAGTGAGTACCCGCATGTCCAGGACATCGGCACCGATGCTTCTGATTATGCAATTCATAATTATGAGGACCGCTCATTTGTCGAAATAGCACCATCGGATGAATTGTTTCTTGCACATTTCCCCTATGAGGCAAGAGTCAAACGTCAGGAAAGCACGATTACCGCCGACTCTGTACTTGGCTCCTTTGGTGAACGAATTGAGGGTCTGACCGAAGAAGAGGCGCAGAAAGAAGCCAGCCGCTGCATGAGCTGCGGTATGTGTTTTGAATGTGATAATTGCGTCGTTTTCTGCCCGCAGGATGCCATTTTCCGGGTCAAGAAAACGGAGTCCACCATGGGTCGTTACGTGGATACTGACTATACAAAATGTATCGGTTGTCATATCTGTGAGGACGTTTGTCCGTCAGGCTATATCAAGATGGGCCTGGGAGAGTAATCCATGAATTTGCGCCTCATCTGCATCGCTATGCTGGCAGTTACGCTTGTCAGCATAGGCAGTCCGGGCGCGGTGGTTTATGCAAAAGAAGGCAATGCGGCTAATAGTACATTGCTGCCCGTTATTCCGATGGGCCAGGGCGAAGCCTGTGTCGAAGACACCGACTTCATGAGACGCAATCACATGGAACTTCTCAAACATCAGCGTGATGAAACCGTGCTCGATGGTGAACGCAGCGAGCAGTACAGCCTCAAGGAATGTTTAGACTGCCATGCAGTTCCCGGCCCCGATGCAAACCCCGTCACATTTACCGACTCCTCGCATTTTTGCCGTTCCTGTCACGATTATGCCGCTGTCAGCATTGATTGTTTTCAATGCCATGCATCGCGCCCGGAAAGCGGAGTATTACCTGCTGACCATCAATTTAGCGGCGCATTTCCAGGCACAACCAGGGTGAATGGATCTGAGTAGAAATATGAGCAGCAAGACAAAAAATAAACAGATGACCGGCGAACCGGGTTTTGTTCCATCACGTCGCAGTTTCCTGGCTGCGATGGCCACAGCAGCGGGTGTAACACTGGCTCCCGGTGTTGTTTTATACGCTATCAGCAAGTCTTCATCCGCAAATGCTGCTGCGACCAGCGACGTGCGCTGGGGCATGCTGATCGACCTCGGCCGCTGCGACAACGGCTGTGATGATTGTGTTTCCGCCTGTGCAAAGGAAAATGGTTTACGCGGTTTCGACCGGCCGGACACCGATGCTCAGTGGATCAGGAAAGTCGATATCAGGGACCCTGAAACCGGCTACAGCAAGTCACTGCCGGTGATGTGCCAGCACTGTGAAAAGCCGCCCTGTGTGGATGTCTGCCCGACCGGTGCCTCCTTCAAACGCGCCGATGGTATCGTACTGGTTAACAAGCACACCTGTATCGGTTGCCGTTATTGCATGATGGCCTGCCCTTACAAGGCGAGATCTTTTGTACATGAAACCCTGGAAGACCAGAAACCCGATGCACCTAGGGGTAAAGGCACGGTAGAAAGTTGCACCCTGTGTGTTCACCGTATCGATTCCGACCGCCAGCCGGCGTGTGTGGAAGCGTGCTCTGACACCGGTGGCGGAGCCATGCTGTTTGGCGACTTGAATGATCCGGACAGTGAAATTTCGAAACGTGTCGCCAACTATGCATCACAGCAGATCCGTGCAGATCTTGGCCTCAACCCCGGCATACGTTACAGGAATCTTTAACAGCAGCTATCAACTGGAATCATGACGTGAAGCCAATCACATACAGCGAACTTCAAGGCAACTCCAAGCCCTTCTATGCATTGGCTGTGATCCTTGCCGTGTTCATCCTGGTTGCCCTGGCCTGCGCCTATTACATGGAACACTCCGGTCACCACGTGACCGGTATGACCAACCAGATTGTCTGGGGTATGCCGCATGTTTTTGCCATCTTCCTGATTGTTGCGGCCTCCGGCGCCCTGAATGTCGCTTCAATCGGCACCGTGTTTGGCAAACCCATATACAAACCATTGGGACGGCTTTCAGGATTATTGGCTATCGCGCTACTGGTCGGCGGCCTGATTGTGCTGGTGCTCGACCTTGGCCGGCCCGACCGTCTGATAGTGGCAATGACCCATTACAACTTCAAGTCAATATTTGCGTGGAATATCTTTCTGTATGTCGGTTTCATGGTCGTGGTTGCCGCCTACCTTTGGGTGCAGATGGAACGGCGTATGAACCGCTTCGCTAAAACGGCGGGTATGCTGGCCTTCATCTGGCGCCTGGTACTGACAACCGGTACGGGCTCAATTTTCGGTTTTCTCGTTGCACGTGAAGCATACGATTCCGCGATCATGGCACCACTTTTTATTGCCATGTCATTTTCCTTTGGCCTTGCCGTTTACATTCTCATCCTGCTGGCTACATATCACGGCAGCAACCGGGATATCGGAAATGTCGTTATACGAAGACTCGGGCGCCTGCTGGGTATTTTTATCGGCACCGTGCTCTTTTTCACGGCGATACAGCACCTGAATAATTTATACGCGGCGGAACACGGCACGGTAGAGCGATTCATACTGATGGACGGCGGTATCTACACCCTCTTGTTCTGGGCCGGACAGGTTGTCGTCGGCGGCCTAATACCATTGTTCCTGGTCTTCCGCCCGGTCAGTGTTGGTTCACAAGGCTCCAACCGTGACATCATCCTGGCTTCAATCCTGGTGATACTGGGCGGTTTTGCACAGATTTACGTGATAGTGATCGGCGGCCAGGCCTTCCCGCTGAACATCTTCCCGGGTATGGAGGTATCTTCGAGTTTCCACGATGGCGTGGTCTCCGCCTATGCGCCAAGTCTTCCAGAAATCGGTCTCGGTCTTGGCGGTGTTGCGTTGGCGGGTCTGATTGTCCTTTTGGGCATCAAGGTGCTGCGTTTTCTGCCTGTTTCACTGGCCGATGCCGCCATCGACCCCCACCATAAAGCTGCCAGCAGCAAGTCATAGCACCCACGCCCCGGGGGATACACTCATATGGCCCATATTTACATCGCTGCCGCACATAAGTCCTCGGGAAAAACTACCTTGTCAGTGGGCCTGACAGCTGCCCTGGTAAAAAGAGGCCAGGCAGTGCAAACCTTCAAGAAGGGCCCTGATTATATTGATCCGCTTTGGCTTGCACGGGCTGCTCAACGACCCTGCTACAACCTGGATTTTTTCACCCAGACCCGCGATGAGATCATCGACACCTTCACCTCCCGGCTGGATGGATCAGGCATTGGTCTGATCGAGGGCAATAAGGGTCTGTTCGATGGGGTTGATGTTGATGGCACGGACAGCAATGCCGCACTTGCAAAAATGCTGGCTGCACCGGTTGTACTGGTCATCGACAGCAGCGGTATGACCAGGGGAATCGCCCCGCTTATCCGCGGTTATCTCGATTTTGATCCGGATGTAAATATCTGTGGAGTCATCCTCAACAAGGTCGGCGGTGCACGGCATGAGGCCAAACTGCGCGCCGCACTGGAGCGTTATACCGATACTGAAGTACTCGGCGCCATCGGTCGTGACAGGGCACTGGAAATCCCTGAACGTCATCTTGGACTGATACCTGCAAATGAGACCAGCGGTGCCGGGGCGGCCGATACCATGATCTCACGACTGGCGGATGCCGCAGCAGCTGGTGTTGACCTTGATCGCATCATGGAACTATCCAAAACAGCCGGCTCGAGTGCCACCGCAAAGGCAATATCCGGTGGATCACTGCAGCGGCCCGGCAAACCCAAACCCGATGTGCGTATTGCCATTGCACGTGATGCCGCCTTTGGCTTCTACTATCCGGACGATCTCGAAGCATTTGAGCAGGCGGGTGCTGAACTGGTCGCTTTTGATACGCTCACCGATACACATCTTCCCGAAGCTGACGGCATTTTTATTGGTGGCGGTTTTCCTGAAACCCAATTGGAAGGCCTGTCTGCCAACAGGAGCCTGCTTCAGGACATCCGCGAGGCACTGGCTGCAGGAAAACCCGCCTACGCCGAGTGCGGCGGCCTGATGTATCTGGCACGAAACATCCGCTGGCGGGGTGAATGCCGCGACATGGTCGGGGCTGTACCGGCGGACATACGGGTAGGCAATCGCCCGCAAGGCAGGGGCTACATGATCCTTGAAGAAACCGGCAATAGCCCGTGGCCGAAACCATCCGATGTGACATCACGGAACAGCAGTTATAACGAAACCGCTGCCCTCCGGGTGCATGAATTTCACTATGCCCGTTTGCAGAACTTTGGCGGGGATCATGTCTACACTCAAAATGTTTTACGTGGTGCCGGTATCGATGGTGTTCATGACGGCCTGGTCATTAACAATCTGGTGGCGGGTTTTGCGCACCACCGCAATACCACCGCCAATCCATGGGTTGAGCGCTTTGTCGCATTTGTCCGTGAACACTCAGCTTAGGCTCTGTCGGATTTAACAATCAGAAATTTGCCAACGACATCTGCTTCGCGGTAATGTCTCCCCCGGGACTTGTAAGAATCAATTTAAACCAAATATCAGTAGCAGCAACCCGGGCTGGCGTGAATGCCCGGTTTTCCTGAACAGACCGGACACACATAAGGCGATTAGAAACTGATGAATACATCCGCAGCAACAAGCAAGGACCCGATCGAAGCGGAAGCACTTCGCCTGTTACGTTTGTTGATACATGTTGAATGCAGCACGGGCCGTAAGTGGAATATTGAAACCTGCAGGGAAATTGCTCCGCTGACACTGGAAATCAACCGGCTGAAAAAGGAGAAAAACGCGGTAATTCTCACCCACTCCTATGTGGAACCCGAGGTCATTTACGGGGTTGGCGACTTCAAGGGCGATTCCTACTACCTGGCCGACCAGGCAAGAAAGGCAAAGGCGGATGTCATCGTATTTGCCGGTGTCGTCTTTATGGCCGAAACAGCCAAGATATTGTCTCCGGATGCACTGGTGGTTGTGCCTGACCGGGATTCGGGTTGCAGCCTGGCAGACTCCCTCAGCGGCGAGGATGTGCGCAGACTGAAAGCCCTGTATCCCCAGGCGGCGGTCGTGTGCTATATCAACTGCACCGCAGATGTTAAGGCAGAATCGGATGTCTGCGTCACATCCAGTAACGTGTACGACATCGTGGCCGGTCTGCCCGAGAAACAGATTCTTTTTGTTCCCGACCGTTTGATGGCCGATAACATTCGCAAGGAACTGTCGAATCGCGATGTCGACAAGGAAATCATCTCCTCTGACGGAACCTGCGTTGTGCACGAGGAGTTCACTGTCGAGCAAATTAACGAGGCACGTAAAACATTTCCGGGTCTGAAAATTGTTGCCCATCCCGAGTGCACCCAGGAGGTGGCTGCGGCGGTCGACTTCCTTGGAAGTACCGGCGAAATGATGAAATATGTCAAAACCACGGAAGCACCTTACTTCCTGATGCTGACCGAATGCGGCCTGGTCAGCCGTTTGGCCATCGAAGACCCCGAGAAGAACTTTATCGGTGGTTGCCGCTTATGTCCCTACATGAAAATGAATTCATTGCTTAAGATTCGTGATGCGCTGCTGGACCCGCAGCCTGAACAGGTCATAACGCTCGAAGAGGACCTGCGCAAACGCGCTCTGGGCTGTATTGAAAGGATGTTTGAACTTGCTAATTAAAATTGACAACCTGGTCGACCTGGCGCTGGACGAAGATGCCGCATTTGGCGATGTAACCAGTCAATCTGTCTTCCCCGTGGATCATGTCTCACAGGCCCGAATATTGGCCCGCCAGGACATGGTCATTTGCGGTCTGGAGATCGCAAAGCGCGTTTTTCTTCGCCTGGATCCCGGTCTTAAAGTCGATTTCGAAGTCAAAGAGGGTGAACCGGTGGCCACCGGCACCGTTGTGATGAGAATCAAAGGCTCAACAATATCCCTGCTGACCGCTGAGCGGACCGCTTTGAACTTCCTGCAACGTTTGACCGGTATTGCGACACTTTCGCGGCAATATGCCGATGAAGCAGCAAAAGTGGGAACCGGTGTGCGAATCGTCGATACCCGGAAAACGACACCAGGCTGGCGGGCACTGGAAAAATACGCCGTGCGTTGCGGTGGTTGCTTCAATCACCGCTCTTCCCTGGGCGAGCACGTACTCATTAAAGAAAACCATATCGCGGCGGCAGGCTCCCTGGCAAAAGCAGTCGGACTGGCCCGTGACAATGCACCGCATTGTGCAAAAATCGAGGTTGAAACCGAAAACCTGAACGACGTCGAAGAGGCCTTGAAAGCGGGTGCTGAGGTGATCATGCTCGACAATATGTCACCAGCGCAGATTGAACAAGCAGTGTCGTTGATCAATAAGGCAGCGATCATCGAGGTTTCAGGTGGTGTCAGCCTGTCTACCGTTGCGGATTACGCCTTGCCGGGTGTCGATGTAATCAGTGTCGGGGCATTGACGCATTCCGCACCCGCGGCGGATTTCAGTATGATAGTTTTCAATGAGTAACGCTGGATGAAAGTCATTCAAACCGACTGCCTCGTAATAGGTGCTGGACTGGCTGGTTCTGTCTATGCGCTGCATGCTGCCCGGGCTGGGCTTGAGGTTCAGTTATTGTCCCTGGGCGGGCCAACCGAGGCCAATAGTGACTGGGCCCAGGGCGGCATCATCTTCGATACGTCAGCCAAACCGGACTCCTTGTCCCAGGACATTATGACTGCCAGTGATGGTATGGCCAATCCCGCTGCTATTGAGCAATTGGTACAGGAAGGCCCGGCTGCCGTCCGTGAGTTACTGCTGGATGAGCTTGACGTCGCCTTCGATCGTGAAACCGATGGTGAACTCGAGTTGACCCGGGAAGGCGGCCATAGTGAACGGCGGATTATTCACGCAAAAGATCTGACCGGTCGTGCGATTCTTTCTTCGGTCGCTGCCGGTGTTGATGCCCAGGCGAACATTACACGGCAAATGGGCTCGGTCGCGATTGATCTACTGACACTTTCACACAATACCGATAAACCGGCTGATCGCTTTGAACCACTCACCTGTTTCGGTGCCTATGTGCTGGACGGTGAAAGCGGTGAACCCGTAGCGATTGTTGCACGCAAAACCACTTTGGCAACCGGTGGGCTGGGGCAAATCTTTCAGCACAGCACCAACCGCCAGGGTTCCGTTGGTCATGGATATGCAATGGCCTACCGGGTAGGTGCACGTCTGATTGATCTCGAGTATGTGCAATTCCACCCGACCGTTTTTTACGCTACCAATGCACCGCACTTTCTGATCACCGAAGCACTGCGGGGTGAAGGCGCCGTGCTGGTTAACGGCCGTGGTGAAAAATTTATGGATGCGATACATCCACGTGGTTCACTGGCACCGCGTGATATCGTATCCCGCGCTATTCACCAGGAGATGGTTAGCAGCGGTGACGCCTGTGTTTACCTTGATCTTGCTGCACTGGAGCCGGATTACATCCGCGAGCGTTTCCCCTATATTTACCAACGCTGCAAGGAAAGTGGCATTGACATCACAACCGAACCCATTCCGGTTGTCCCGGCCGCTCACTACTCTTGCGGTGGTGTGCATACCGATCTCGATGGCCGCACCAATGTCAGACATCTCAATGCGATCGGCGAAACAGCCTGTACCGGTTTACACGGCGCCAACCGCCTCGCCAGCACCTCCCTGCTGGAATGCCTGACGAGCGCCAAATTCACGGCAAAATCAGACATCGCCGATATTGAAAAACTGGAGTTTCGTTTACCCCAACCACGTGCCTGGGAAAGCCCGCGCCGTCATGCTGATCCGACACTCATTCAACAGGACCTGAGCCTGGTACGACAAACCATGTGGAATTATTCCGGCATCGTCCGTTCAAATCAGCGTCTGACCAGGGCAAGACGAATTCTGCTCGAGCTGCGCGAGGAAGTGCAGTCCTTTTACAGCGACTGCCACCTGAGCCGTGAATTAATCGACCTCAGAAATGCTGTACAGACTGCCTTGCTGGTCGTGCATGCCGCAAAACTGAATCCGGACAGCAGGGGTTGCCATTTCGTGGTCGACGACGATTAAACCCTTTCAGGGCCGTGACACGACTCTGGTTTCCTGAGGTTTTCAAGTCTAAAAAACCACCCTCACGGCCAAAAATCTAACATCAGGTGTCTCGCTTCCCGTGGTAAGATCATTCGCAATTAAGATCTGTTGCAGTCATTTGCGCTTTTCCTTTGTTTTTTAAGATTACCTGACCTCGAAAACAGTAAACCTGATGAAAAATTTAACTCTTGCCGTTGCGGCTTTTGTCGTGCTGATAATCAGTAGCAGCACCCAGGCACAGACCATTGTTCAAACCAAAGGCCTGGATCAAAACCTTGATTATCGTGGGCTTACACGATTCGGCCCCTGGGACGACCGGAATTACAAGGTCACCCGGCAAGACGTTGATTTGCTGTCTGGTGAAGAGCACCTGCTGACAGATCCGATCCCGGCTTTTTTTCGCATCGAATTGCGCAAACAGTTTCCAAATCTGCGCCGTAGTGGACTTGCCCAATATCCACGCGCAGCGGTACCACTGTTTTACAAAAGATACGGAGGCTTGATCTGGGATAACAAATTAGTCGGAAAGGCCAGCAAGGAAAATATAGGTCAGGGTGAAGTGGTCGAGCGCATTATTGTAAACAATGAAATCAAGCTGAACGACGTCCTGGGCGCCGATGAAGTGACCGTGGAGATTAACCCCGCCGACCCGTCCGAGGTCATTGCGGGTGCGAACAACAACAACAGCCAGGAAATGTATTACTCGACTGACGGCGGTGTCAACTGGACAATCCAGGGTACGCTGCCGGACACTTGCTGCGATCCAACAGTGGACTGGAAATCGGATGGCAGCTACGCCTACGTTGCTGCTTTGAGCGGTGCACTCGGCGTATCCTTCTGGCGTTCTGCAGATGGTGGAGCGAGCTGGGTAGACCGTGTCGATCTCACTTCAGGCGGCAGCGACAAGGAGTTTATCCATGTAGACCGCTCGCCGGCATCGGCCTATCAGGACAACATCTATGTCACCTATCACAACTCCAACACAATGCAGTTCGCTCGTTCGATCGACGACGGCGAAACGTTTTCGATCACGGAGCTCGACACAGATCCTTTGGGTATAGGCAGCGACATCACGACCACCAGCAATGGGGATATATATTATTTCTACGCGGCATTCGGCGTACCATCCATAGAGTTGATCAAGTCAACCGATGGCGGCAGCACGTTTGCCGCTGCTAGCACTGTCGCAATCACCAACGCCGAATACGATTGGCCTATTCCAGCCATTGAGACACGCAATGCCTGGATTTACGCCGCGACCGATTCAGATCGCTCAGGGGGCACCTATGATGGCAACATTTATGTTGCGTGGACCGATACGACAGCCGCTGAATCCAGCGTCGCAGCCGATAATCACGCGGTCATCAATGTCGCCCGTTCCAGCGACGGTGGTGTGACCTGGTCAGTTTCAAACCCGCATCCGATGGACGACACCCTCACAGTCGACCGCTTTAACCAGTGGATCAAGGTCGATGAAACCGGCAATGTGCATGTAGTTTACTATGACACCCGACATTCCGTTGATCGCACCGGGGTGGATCTCTATTACAATTCATCGGTCGACGGCGGTGCCACCTGGGGAACCCCACAGCGCATCAGTTCGGCGACTTCCGCCAACCTGACGGATGGACAGGAGTGGGGTGACTACAACGGCTTGTCGGTGTTTTCCACCAGGACACTGCCTGGCTGGACAGATAACCGGGCTGGACCGCCAGACAACAAGAATGTTTATGTCGCTGACACGGAAAACGTACTTGCGACGCCGACTTTCCTGCTTTCAGGGGATAATCTGGAACAACAGGTCTGCAAACCACAGAGCGGTCCTGCCATCAATCTTACCGACATCAATCTCGACATTGTAGGGACACTGGGCTTTACTGACCCGGTGACGCTGAGCACCACCGACTTGCCGACCGGTTTCAACAATTCTTTTACCGTGAACCCTGTGACGCCGACGGGTATTTCCATAGCGCAGTTGACAGTCGGCCCCTCGGCAACCGCCGGCAACCACCTTTTCAATATCGTAGCATCAGGCGGCACAGGTCCGGATATAAGTAGCCTGACCGTTGATGTTGATGTGTTCGACGCTACGCCCGGGGTACCGGTTCTGAGTTCGCCGGTCAATGGTGCAGCCACCGATCTACTAATAACTACTCTGGAATGGAGCACGGTGCCGCAAACGATCAGCTACACCGTGGAATTGGATGATGACCCCGCCTTTGGCAGTATCGATTTCACGGTTGAGACAAGTGACACCACGACAGTTACAGATCCGCTTGCGAGCACGACCATCTATTACTGGCGCGTCAGGGCAAGCAACAGCTGTGGTACCAGTGCGGAGTCTGAAGTATTTGCGTTTATCACACCAGTCCGGGTCTGCAGCGCGCCCGGTGTGGCGATACCCGATACAATGGGGAGTGTGTCTGACGACCTGGTAGTCGCCACTGCGGGTGAGGTCCTGGATCTTAAGGTACAGATCGACATTTCGCACACCTGGATCGGCGACATAGGCGTCACCCTCACCCACCTGGAGACATCCACCAACGTGATTTTACTGGATCGTCCCGGTTTTGATGCCACGAAATTTGGTTGCAGCGGTGACAACATCACGGTAACCCTGGATGATGCGGCATTGAGCCCGGCTGAAGATCAATGTGAAACGGACCCCGCGCTGACAGGCACTCACTCACCAATTAGCCCTTTGTCGGCCCTCAATGGCGAAAATCGCAGCGGAACCTGGAGACTAACGGTAACAGATGCTGTGGGTGGCGATTCCGGAACACTGGATACCTGGTGCCTGGAATTTGGGAGCGTAACCCTTGAAGAATTGATGTTTGAAGACGGCTTTGAGAACTGAAAATGAGATCAATCGAGACCGGCCACCCATAAGGGTCAGCCCGAATATTTCACCAGTATGGCCTGGACCATACTGATGAAATATGCGGGTAAGCGGTCTTCCAGGCAGTCAGGGTCTTGATACGGCCTTGACTTCCAGGAAGTCCTCCAGGCCGAACAGACCACCCTCACGACCAAGCCCTGAAGACTTGTAGCCTCCAAACGGGCTGCCGTAGCCGCACTCGGTGCCATTGATATAGACCTGCCCGACACGTAGTTTTTCCGCTATCCGCTCCGCCTTTTCGCTATCACCTGTTTCCACGTAGGCTGCAAGACCATAGGGGGTGTCATTTGCGATCTGCACGGCTTCATCTTCATCCTCGAATGGGATGATGGTCAAGACAGGTCCGAACACCTCTTCCCGTGCGATTCGCATGTCATTGTGTACATCACAGAATATGGTGGGTCTGACGTAATAGCCTGTTTCGAAACCATCCGGTTTGCCCGGACCACCCAGCAACAGGGTCGCCCCTTCTTCGATACCTGCATTGATCAGTGTTTGTATACGTTCAAATTGCAGTGCGCTGACCACGGGACCGATATGACGGCCTTCGGTGGCGGGGTCACCAGGCTGCTGGCTTTCACCGGTGTTTTTCGCGATCTCCAGGACTTTGTTGTAAATGGGGCGTTCGACCAGCATACGGGTCGGCGCATTACACGATTGCCCGGAATTGTAGAAACACCCAAAGACCCCACGTTTCACGGCCTTTTCCACATCGGCATCCGCAAACAGGATATTCGGCGATTTGCCGCCCAACTCCAGCGTCACTTTTTTGACGGTGTCAGCAGCATCCCTGGTAACCGCGATACCTGCCCTTGTTGAACCGGTAAACGACATCATATCTACATCCGGATGACATGACAGGGCAGCGCCGGTCACCGGGCCGTCACCATTGACCAGGTTGAAGACACCTTTCGGAACACCGGCCTCATGCAGAATGTCGGCATACAACATGGCGCTGAGCGGTGTCAGTTCGCTTGGCTTAAGCACCGAAGTACAACCCACGGCCAGTGCCGGTAAAACCTTGAGAGCAACTTGGTTAACCGGCCAGTTCCACGGTGTGATCAGACCACAGACACCGATGGGTTCGCGGATTAACGTATCGCCATTGGCTATCTCCTGGCGAAGCGTCAGTTCGTCAATGGCTTTCAGGAAACCTTCCAGATGCCCGACACCGACTGCGGCCTGGGAATTTCTCGACATGCTGATCGGTGCTCCAAGCTCCAGGCTGATAAGCTCTGCCATCTCGTCATAACGTTTCTTATAGATAACCAGGATTCGCTCCAGAAGGTCTTTCCGATCCTGTTTGGAGGTAGCTGAGAATGAGACAAAAGCACGACGGGCCGCTTTTACGGCCAGGTCAATATCACCAGCTGAACCCAGTGAAATGGTCGCAATTGCGTCCTCGGTTGCCGGGTTCAATACTTCAAAATCGTTGGGCTGGAGTGGTTCAACCCACGCACCGTCAATGTAAAATTTCCGCTTGTCCTGAATGGTCACCGTGCATTTCCTCCAGATGGTGGATCAGCGACTATTCTATCTCGTTGGGGAATTCCTCGCGATCGCTGACACTGGCTGTTTCGACGCACTCACCCTTTATGAAGGTTTGAGCGG
>JASJFX010000121.1:0-17114 GCA_033791845.1 Lysobacterales bacterium
TGGAGGTAATGCAATGAGAGAGTACAGTTTTACCGAAGCACGGCAGTCCTTTGCAGCAATCCTGGATGAAGCAAAAAAAGAAGGCGTTGTTTGCATCAAAAAGAGGGATGGCGAAACATTTTTCCTAAAACCGGCACCACCCAAAAAGTCCCCGCTGGATGTGAAGGGCGTTGATCTGGGTTTGTCTTCTGCCGAAATTGTGGATGTAATTAGAAAGGGCAGAGAGAGGCAATACGGTTAAGGAAGCTCAAAAAAGGGGCCTTTGTTAACCAGTTCTTCCATCCAACCGAATACGCCATTGGCACGCCACTGATGATATCCTGAGAGTTTTCAGGAAAGGCTTTTTTATGCTTAGTCTCAGGTCCATTAGCAAATCTTTTCACGATGGCGAGAGCGAACTGCAGGTACTCAGGGGTATCGATTTGCACCTGGGGCCGGGCGAGAGCATCGCCCTGCTCGGTGCCAGTGGCAACGGCAAGAGCACCCTTTTGCAGATCGCGGCCGGACTGGAAAGCCCCGACTCGGGTGAAGTCCTGATCATGGGCCGTTCGTTAGCAATGCAGAGTGAACGCGAAATCGCCATGCTCAGACGGCGTCATCTCGGCTTTGTTTTCCAGCAATTCAACCTGCTGCCAGGCCTGGATGTCAGCGACAACCTGTTGTTCCAGCGACGGCTGAACCGTCTGCCCCCGGACGATCCATGGATAGAAGAAATCTCCTCGGTTCTGGGGCTTGGGCCGCTGCTGAGCAGACCGGTGGAGGTGCTCTCGAGCGGGCAACAACAACGCGTTGCAATTGCACGCGCACTGGCGCACCGACCGCGGGTTTTGTTTGCCGACGAACCGACCGGTAACCTGCACGATTCACTCAGCCGCCAGGTCATGGAGCTGATGGTCAAGCTGGTGGCCGATTCTGCCTGCAGCCTTTTACTGGTCACCCACAACCGTGAAATGGCGTCTTTCACAGGCAGACAGCTGATGCTTGAAGAGGGCCATCTGCATGAACTGGCCTGAGTTTTATCACGGTTGAACCAATGTGAATCTCAACGGAATCCTTTTAAGCCACTATCGCCGGCACCCCGTGCAGGCATTGTTCCTGCTCACGGGCATCATCGTCGCAAACGTTTTGTTGGCCGGCACCCTGTTGATCAATGCCCAGGCGCGCTCGAGTTACGCACAGGGTGAACAGTATTTAAACGCCTCCCCTGTTGGGCAGATACGTCAGAAGGATGGCACCCTAAACATCGACGAGAGTGATTATGTCAGCTTGCGCCGCCAGGGGTTTGACATGCTGGCGCCGATGTTGAGGCAGATGGTACGCAGCGAAAATGGTGAGGCGCTGGAACTGCTGGGGATAGATGTTTTTGCGATGCCCCGCCCTGCCCGCGCATTTAATTTTGGCGATAGCGCCGGGCCGGTGGATGGCAGTTTGATGGGATTTGCTTTTCCGCCTTATCAGTTGTGGGCCGCGCCGGCCAGGTTTGAACAACTTTCTGCCGATGACAACAACCAGATCAGGCTCACATCTGGTGAAATACTGCCGCCCCTGGTCCCGGTGTCCAACCAGCAACTGGGTCACCGCCTGTTGATTGACATCGAGGCGCTGCAATCGCTGAGCGGCAACGATACCGGACTTACATCGATACTGGTGTTTCCGGCATCCGCCGAAGGTATGACCCAATTGCTACGCGCCTTGCCGGCCTACCTTGAATATACCGCCAATAGTGAAGCACCCGATCCCGCGGAGTTGACACAAAGCTTTCATCTGAATCTTGCGGCGATGGGTCTGCTGGCCTTTGTTGTCGGCATCTTTTTAATCTATAACGCGCTGGCGTTCAGTTACACCGACCGTCGCGATCTGATCCGTAAATTGCGTCTCGCCGGTGTATTGAAAGCCGAACTGACACGGGCATTGATGCTGGAACTGTCACTTTTTTTGGCCGTGGGCACACTGATTGGCGCCTGGCTGGGGGCGCAAATGGCTGCCTGGTTGTTGCCCGGCGTCGGCCGGACACTGGCACAGTTATACGGTGTTTACATCAGCTATCCCGATGGCCTGGTGCCCACCGGCATCTGGCTGCCCATTCTGATGACACTGTTGGCCGCCGGACTATGCGTCATATTTCCCTTACGTGAGTCTCTCAATGCGCCGATGCTCGAGCGTAAACAGGCCGGTTGGCAGCTACATGCCGTGATTCGCCGCGATCGACTAATGGCATTGTTGGGTTTGCTGCTGTTGGTCGCTGCACTGGTGACTGGCGTTGTAACAACCCACCTCTGGCTGGCACTGGCCGGAATGGCTGCCCTGCTGCTGGGTTCTGCGCTATTACTGCCACTGGTTCTTCGTTCGCTGATTGGGTTGATGGAAGTACTGGTGCCTGCCAAGAACGCGCGCTTCTCGTGGCTGCTGGCGGATAGCCGCTGGTTACTCGGGCCCGCATCGGTGGCGCTGATGGCAATGACACTGGCACTGGTTGCCAATAGCGGTCTCAATACGATGATCAGCAGTTTCCGGCAGGCAACAGACGATTGGCTGGGTCAAAGACTGGTGGCCGACCTATACCTTCGTGGTGAAAACAGGGGCGCTGATCTCCAGAACTGGATGGCGGACAGCAGGCCGGAACTAACCGTAACCCAACGGTATCGCACCGTTGTGACACGCCGGGGGCCAGACAACGCACCTGTTGCAGTCGAGGTGGTCAGCCTGCAGGAGGGCGACCGCTTCCGTGACAGTGTCAAACTGATGCAGGGCATCGAGGATGCTTCTGCAAAATTCCATGCTGGCGAAGGGGCGTATATCAGCGAACGTGCCTGGCGGATCGATGGCTGGCAGCCCGGGAGTTCTGTACGGTTATGCCCGGACAACGCCGAAATACCCGTGCTGGGTGTCTACCGCGACTATGGCAATCCAAAATCACAATGGATGGTAAACCGGCAACTGTTCAAAAATTGCTGGCCGGATCTTTCCGCGAACGGTCTCGCTGTGTATGGCCCGGCAGACTCTGACTGGGGCGAAATCCGTTTGGCCATATCTGAAAAATTCAATCTGGATGACGACGAAATCATCGATCAAACCGAACTCAGACAGGTAGGCCTTGCCGTTTTTGACCGCACCTTCATTGTCACCCAGGCGCTCAATACCTTGACCCTGATGGTGGCGGCCATCGGTATCTTCTGCGCGATCAGTGCGATTCACCATCACCGCGTGGGCCAACAGGCGCTGCTGGCCAGCCTGGGATTGAGCCGGCGCGAACGCGGTGCGCTGTTACTTTTGCAGTGGGGCATGCTTGGCTTGCTGTGCATGGTGCTCGTCTGGCCCCTGGGTACGCTGCTCGCGGGCTATCTTGGGATGGTGGTCACACCGGCCGCCTTTGGCTGGAGTTTCCCTTTGCAACTTGAATGGCAACACTACCTGGTGCTCGCCGTGTGGGCCGCAGCGAGCCTGGTGCTCGCGGTGATACTGCCGTCTTTAAGGTTACTGTATACCTCACCTGCCACCCTGTTACGCGAGCAGAACGTATGAGGACAAAACCTATTAGAGCAGGCTACCTCATTACTACCCTGCTCAGCGCACAGCTGATATTGACCAGTGGTTGCGGGCCGGCTGAGACAAATGATCAGGATTCGGGGCTTGCCGTGCTGGCCCAGGCTGCGGATACCTATGCACAGGCACAGCCGGGTCAGGCGCTACTGTTTCCACGCGACCACGGGGCGCACCCCGATTACCGCATCGAGTGGTGGTACCTGACCGCCAACCTGCATGACGCAGCGGGAGAAAGTTACGGCGCACAGTGGACCTTGTTCCGCCTGGCAATTCGGACACATGGTTCTCCCGGGCCTGATTCTCTCGAGCCTGGTTCTCCCGGGCCGGAGGGGAATGCACAAAATAACCAGGTGTTTATGGCGCATATGGCCATGACCACGCCCACTGACCACCTTTCGTTCCAGCGCTATGCACGTGGCGGTGACGCTGACGAAAAAACCCGGGCAGGCGTCACGGCCGAGCCATTTTCCGCTTGGCTGGATGACTGGGAATTACGCAGTACCGGTGAGGAATGGTTGCCGCTGGAGGTCAAGGCGCGGCAAGCAGATAACGCCATGCACCTGCAATTACGAGGCACGGCACCGCTGGTCCTGCAGGGTGAGGCGGGTTTTTCAGCCAAGCACGCCGATGGTGGCGGTTCCTATTATTACAGCCAGCCATTCCTCAAAGTCAGCGGTCAACTGACCATTGCCGGACAAGTGATCCCGGTCAACGGTGATGCCTGGCTGGACAGGGAGTGGAGCAGCCAGTTTCTGCAGCGGGAGCAGTCCGGCTGGGACTGGTTTTCGCTGCATCTTGAAAGTGGTGAAAAACTCATGCTATTCCAGGTGCGCCAGAAACCTGGTCAGGAGGGTGTCGCAAACTATCTGCAAGGCAACCTGATGGCTCCCGATGGCAGTACAACCCCTTTGGACCCGGGCCGAATACAGCTTGTACCGCTGCAAAAAAACCGGGTTGCCGGCCGTAATCTACCACTGCACTGGCGCGTCTCCCTGCCGCAAGTCGACCGGCAGTTCGAAATCCAAACCACAATTGAAAACCAGTGGATGGCGGTGGACTTTCCATACTGGGAGGGTACGGTAACGGTAAGCGGGAGCGGGCCTGGAAACCGCGGCAAAGGCTACATGGAGCTAACCGGCTATCCCATGAATTGATCCCACGCAAAAAAGGGCCCCTTTTTTGAAAATGTATCCGACCGCTTTTTTGCCTTTTTTTTGCAATTATTCTCCGTACATCTGCCCTGGTGTCAAAACGTCGGGGAATCTTTCTCTGAGTTTACAACGGGATTCGTAGCAAAGGTGGCAGGCGTCAGCGTATCCTCGCTTGTGGGGCAGCTTGTATCGCTCAACCAATTCTGCCGGACCGCCGGCGAGTAGCGGGCCAACAATTGGATGATTGTCCGGGTCATAGCCGGCCATGATTTCAATCAGTGGCTTCTCAAGCAGGTTGCCTATCGAGATACCCTGGCAGACGTGCATATTTCCATAAGCGTCCACATGCACCCGTTCCGGATACCGCAATTCCTCCCATGGACACTCTTTGAATTGTGTCCATGGCTCTGGTTCGGCGCGCATTGCAAGCTTTTCGGCTGCCCGGCCACGGTATAAAACAGCAGATTCACCGGCAGGTATCTGACCGGTTACTGCTTGTGCATTGGACACTTGCGTCCCGGCAACACTGATGAAACCGACCGGGATACCCAGTAGCTCAGCGGCCTGGCGGGCAATATGTGTGGCGTGTGGTAACTCATCGCTACCGTGGTAATCATCATCGCTGATCGATAGGTCTTCGACTACACCTGCAAAAGGTTGTAACCACGTCAGGGCTTCTTTTTCAGATTTCGCCCAATAGGCATTGCTGACGATTCCGACCCTGAAGCCGAACTCCTTCGCCAGCCGAACCCCGCTACACAGCCGTTCATAATAAAGAAATGGTTCGCCACCTTCGAAATATACCCATTCAATCGTGCCGAGTTCATCTGCCTGTTTCAGGATATGCTCAATGGTCTCAACCGTCATGGTGCCGGGCTGCGAAGGTCCACCCCAGACAAAACAATGATCGCATTCGTAGTTGCACTCATACGTCAGTAGAAGATGTAACCCGCTAAGTGGTGTGGGCTGGACAGAGGCTGATGCAGGTCTTGTTGATTCCACGAGATTACTCACATAAAACTAATGTAAAAACCGGTATAGATGAACAAGCTCTATTATAATATTAAAAGTGAAAGCTGATGCGTATGGCCATCACCCACTAGCCCTTGCTTGTCGCCATCTGGCGCCACGGCCTCGCGAACTTGTTGTGATTTTGAGCCCCGACCGGAGCCAATATGGCCAACACGCTCTTCAAAATCGATGGGTCTTGTTTCTTTGTTGTTTCTTTGTTGTTTCGTTGTTACCCGATATGACTATCGTGTCCGCAGTGATATCCTATCTACATGAAGAAAAGTCAACAGGGCATCGTACAAGCGGATACCCACGAAGCTCAGCTGGCTGGCGAGGGGATGATCGAGGCAATTGAAAACCTAAAGAAGCTTCCGGAGTTACCTAACGACGAATTGAGAGCGTTGACGAACATTGTGAGCAACTGAGAACACCATGGAAAACACCGACAAACTAGCCGTACTGATAGATGCGGATAACGCCCAGCCAAGCATCGTTGACGGGCTACTCATTGAAATTGCCAACTACGGAACGGCCAGCGTCAAAAGGATCTACGGCGACTGGACCGGACCACGCCTGAAAGGATGGAAAGAAGTATTGTTGATGCACTCAATACAACCCATCCAGCAATTTGCCTACACCACGGGTAAGAATGCAACTGACAGTGCCATGATCATTGACGCCATGGACCTGTTGTACACAGGCAACTTCGGCGGCTTCTGTTTGGTCTCGAGTGATAGTGATTTTACCAAGCTGGCATCAAGGATCAGGGAGTCGGGGTTACTGGTTTATGGCTTTGGAGAACAAAAAACTCCATCCCCTTTTGTGTCTGCTTGTGACAAGTTCATATATACCGAAGTCTTGCGGGCGAAGACCGATGAAAGCAGAGCTATCGTCCAAAAATCCAGCGCTCAATTGAGACAGAATACGAAATTGGTAAATCTATTACGTAATGCAGTGGAAGATTCATCTGATGACAGTGGCTGGGCTCCTCTTGGTACTGTGGGCAATCGAATCGCGAAGCAATCTCCTGAGTTTGACCCGCGCAATTATGGCTATGGAAAGCTCAGCACGTTGGTATCTGCCACGAAGCTTTTTAAATCCGAGGTGAGAGAGCAAGGCAGCGCGAATCATAAAGTTGTATACATTCGTGAACTGAAGAAAAAATGAGTTTACGAGCGAGTGGTTACATCTTCGGGAAAAGGGGGCCTGGTTGTTTGGCGATACCTACCGGGCGGTACTACCAGCCATCCTCCAATACTTAACCCAAATCCGCTCCTGCTCGGTCTTGGGCCGAAGAATGCCTTTCGTAACCGCAATAAACCGCACCTGCCCAAAGTCGTTCGGCTGTAACTCCTCCGACAGCAGGCCACTCAACCAGGCTCCGTTCTCCTCCAGAAAACCAATTTCCTCGTCACCCAATTGACTCCTGATCCCATCCGGCACTTTAAACCGCTTGCGCCGGTAAGCCTCGTGTTCCGCACGCAAGTTCTCCACCCGGCGAATACGCTTCAGGATTTTCATCCTTTGTACACGTTCCTCCTCCTGTGCATATTTGCGCTGAATGATCAGCCCGAGGCCAGCGGGTTCGGCCCGGGGATCGCGGTTTAACCTGCCCTTGATCTGGTCAATCTTCCAGTAGTTACCCTCCCTGCTGATTCCAATGGTCACCAGCGGTCTTCCACTGGAAAGCTCCGAGACGGAAAACAGGCGGTATTTGCCGGCATGGCAAAGCTGTGCGTAGGTAATCACGCAGTGCTGCATCCGATAGCCCTCTTGTGCCAGGTCGTATGAACTGGTCAGCGGCTGCACATGAAACCCACCCTGGTCAAACGCCGGCAATGCCGAGTGCCAGGTATTTGCAGCGGGGTTCAATTTTTTCCATTTCAGGAAATTTCGATAAATGGCAGGCCAACCCGAACGCCACTGGTTGCGATCGAAGACGGGTCGACCGTCGCGCATCCACGTGATCACTTGCATCCATTCTTTACGGGCGAATTGTTGTCGCTCTTCCGGGTTGGTCAGTTTGCGCCAGTGATCATCGGCCGCCTTCGCAACACGGGGGTCCAGGTACATTTCTGTATCGTAAAAATCACCCAGGCATATGATCAGACGCCTGCCTAATTCACAGGCCAGTGGCTCTTTCACCCCCCCACTACACTGCCAATTGACATAGGCCGATGCCACCTCAAATGCATTTTTGGTACCCTCGATCAGCGGTAATATCGCAGCGTAAGCGTCTTTGCCGTAGCGGTTCATAAAACGCCAGCCTGCCTTGGTCATCCCGCTCTCCAGGCAAACATTACGCAAGCTGCCCATATCGTCTTTTTCTGAAATAACCTCGCTCGCAATGGCCAGGTCACGAAAGTGGATGAGGGGGTGCCGGTGTTTTACGGGGCTAACAGCGGCTTCAATCGGGGTGGTCGGTTCGAGGATGAGCTGCAAAATCGTACTCCTGTCAAATCGTGTCAATACAAGGTGGGAGAGCTCCCAGGTTTGCAAGATATCCGGAGGGATTCTCAGAATGTGAGAAATTGAAATCGAATGGTAAAATTTAGGGGCTTGGAAGGTTTAGGGGCCACAGGTGAATTTCTTGTTTAGAGCCAAAGTGACGCTGGATCGCGACTGCACTGGTAGCACTTCAGTTACACCCTTCTCCAGTCACTTCAGGCAACCCCAACAACATCGCCAACCCTTATAAAGCCGCCGTGAAGTACCCGGGCAGTTATTCCGCCGTGGCCTCGCATGGCGTTATAACCGCCCGGCCCGAGCAGGGTTTCCATTCGTGAACAGGGCTGGCAAAGACCGGTGAATGCCAATGTCACATCGCCCAACTTAAAGTGTTTATCTTTTAGCGCCAGCAGATTGATGCCACGAACCACGATGTTGCGTCGTGAGGTTTCAGGTTTGATTGTGTCGATACCCAGCATAGATGCAACGGCTTGCAGGTGCTCTGCCTGGATCAGTGTCACCTGGCGATTGCCACTAATCTTCGAGTAGTGATCACCTTCAAGTCCCCGGTCCGCCGTTGCCTCTACCTGCTCAACCGGTGTTAAAGGTAGCTTGCGTGCGCCTCGTATGCCGAGCCACTCCACGCTGCCTTGCTGAGGCAGCGTTTGGATTAGATTTTGTAAAGTAATCATCGTTAAAAATATGGGTCCGTAAGAGTGGATCGAATACGTATAACTTAATCTATCCGGCGCCTTTTTTCATTGCGGGTCTCCAGCAGACCTTCTTCTTCAAGAAACTTCTTCAGGCTACTACCAATATGCTGGTTTTCTTTGTGCATGTTTTTTCATCTTTTGAGAGGAAGACCTTGAACCCAACGATTGTTTTATAACAATTGATATAGGCGGACCATATGGGTCATCAGCTTACGCTGGCACTTCACTCTGACCCGCTGATTTTTTGATCGATTTCTTGCTCGCTGACCGCAATTTGTTGATCAAGTCGCGCGTGTTGTTTCTGCAACCTTTCAATCATTGCGATGAGCCTGGTTTTTTCGTCGTTTTCAGACCGGGCCGCTTCCTCTTTCAGCGTCTTGAGCTTTGTTAAAATATCAGCAACACTCTCTTTTAACTCCTCCAGGGTAGCAGCCTGCTCCGCTTTCTCAAAAATGATGTTATCCGGTTCAGGTGCATCGGTCGCATCGACCTGTTTGGCGACTGGCCGGGAGGTGAACGTCATACCAGCGATATCACGGGTATTCATAAAGTTGGGCGAAACAATTTCGATCCCGGCGCCATGCAAGTTATCCAGGATCGAAGCATTCAGGCGCGACCGCGCTGATAAAAGCTGTTTGACATCAGGCAGCATTCCGTTCACACGATACAGTATGGAAAAATCACCCAGTTTAAGAATGTAAACAAAAGGATCCATAAGCCCTGCTTCGGTAGCAGCTTTGATCAGTAAACCTTCGACCCGCTGACGCGGCAAGTCATAACCCAGTGACACCTCTGATGAAACAATGGTGCCGGATTCTCGCGTGACTTTGACCGGGTTATTGGTGACGTAAAGGTTGGGTAAGGTTACAAGATCACTGTCTTCGGTCTGTATCTCGATATGAAACAGACCACGTTCTGAAACCCGGCCGAACTGATCATTGATGTAAATGATATCGCCGGTGCGAAAACTGCGTACGCTCCGCAGCAGGATGCCCGCCAGCACATTGCCTAAAAACGTCGTCGAACTCAGCGCGAGGGCAGCGCTTATCACGATGCCTACCAGGCGCAGAATCTCATAACGCAAGTTGTCATCTCTCATTGGCAGGAGCAGAATCAGCGAGAAAAAGGCAATCAAAGTCACCGCCAACATGATTACCTGGCGGCGCAGGGTACGCCGCGAAGCCCCTGGTTGATATTTGAGCAATATTGCGTTCAAACCAAAAAGTAAGGCGATAATCACCGCAATAATCGCCAATGGCCCGAGAAACTGGTCAAATAGACTATCAATTTTTGTCATGGGTCACCCATCCACTCATTACTGTTTTGCTGGTCCTGGCCCTCCAAGCAGTTGATCTCGGGGGAAGCTCAAGCCAGGGTGATAATGCACTTAGCATCAGGACTGATGATAGCTCGTTTTTCGTTTGAACACTGAATCCAGTGCTCTTTTTTACAAGAGTGGCGGGGTCAGCAGTGGTGGAATCAGAGTCAACTGCCTGAGTTGGCCCAGCGCAGGGTACGTAAAAAAAATCTGGTCAGCAAAAAGGGTTTTACAGGGGCTAAAACACGGGTTGAAAGGGGCCGGACATTTTTGATTGAAATGTATACGGCCCCTAATTGTTTATTACTAGCCCCCGAACACACTCTTCAACAGATCGGTGGTGCGTTTGGCCGGGTTGCTACGTATCGCCGCCTCTTCTTTGGCGAGGTAATAAAAGATACCGTCCAAACCTTTTTCGACCACGTAGTCACTCATATCGAGATCAACCTTCGGTGCAAATGGCACTTCATCATATTGCTGCATGACGCCGTCATATAGCTGGAGCGCGCCAACGTCCTCCAGGCTGCTATCCACCACCGGTTTCATCTCCAGTGCCAGCGGCACCGACATTTTTGACCTGAAATACTGCGTGGCGGCGTCCTCCGGACCCTTGTAAATGGCCATGACATCGTCGAGTGTCATATCGTTGATGGCATCCATAAACAACTGTTTTGCTTTCGGTGTCGCGATTTCTGCAGCTTCATTCAGACTGGTTTCCAGGTCGACCAGCATGGAATCCATCCCGAGACTGCCCAATATTTTTCGAACCTTGCCGAGTTGGCTTGGAAGCGGGATATGAATCTGCGGATCGAGATCAAAACCACCTGCCTGGCCGAGATTGCCAACCACCGTGTCCGTGCCTACTCTCAGCGCCTCCTTGAGCCCGCTGCCTACCTCCTCAGTGCTGATGTCCTGGTCCGGCTTGCTAAACGAGTCTTTCATTTTACTGAGCCAGTCGGCCGATACTGTGCCACTGGTGAATACCAGTGCCAGACCCACCATGCTAAAAGCCCAACGCAAATTTCTGCCCTGGCGCCACTTTTTTATTGAAATGAACATGTCGAAACTCCTGAAGAAACACATACGATTACTTTCAGTATAGGCTTATCCCGTCCATTCTGGCCGAATAACAGCGTTAATTAACAATCCCTTACAAACACCATTGGTATCCGGCCCCTTTTTTGGACCCAGTTTTCACAGATCGCGGTTTTTTATGTTTTCTGATTGTGGGCAGCCATGATTCGACTTTGTTCACCAGGGTATCAGCCTGCCATCCCAGTTCACAAAACGCCCACTGTCTTCCGCTTGCCCTGCGCTTACCACTCGCAGTATGCGTTCGGCGCTCTGTGACGGGGTATATAGCTTTCCGGGTTTTACGTTGGCTTGAAACGGGCGTGACAGCTCGCTATCGGTGGTACCCGGGTGAATAGAGGTAATGCAAAGTTGAGGGTGGCTGCGATGGCATTCCACCGCCAGGGTTTTCATAAACTGATTGAGTGCGGCTTTTGAGGCACGGTAACCATACCAGCCGCCAAGACGGTTATCACCAATGCTGCCAACCATTGCAGAAAGCACGGCAAAATGGCCAGGCCGGTTCTTTGGTATCAGGGGCAGCACCGCCTTCGCCAGCATCAACGGGCCGATACTATTTACCTGAAATATACGAATAAGCGATTCCTGCTTACACTGATCGAGGGATTTTTCAGGCTGCAGAGTGTCTTCATGCAATATCCCGGCAGAGTTGATCACAAAGTCCGGGGGGGCCTGATTCGCACGAATGTTGGTGGCAAGCCCCTGCAAATCCTCAGCACTGGTGACATCCACCCGCAGTGTTCGCAGGCGTTCATCGTCGATCGCTAACAAACCTTCAGCCGTATCACTTTGCCGATATGTGGCGTACACACGTTGAATACCGGGTTCTTGTAATAGTTGTTGAGCGATGGCGAGCCCAATACCCCGGCTCGCGCCGACCACCAGGGCCGTGTGACAGTTAATCATGGGCATCTGCATCTTCGGGACCAATGAATTCTATGCTGCGGATCTCAAGTTCAAATCGGCCGGCTGTTTTGTCGGCCAACAGAAAGCCAATTTGCTGAATCCCGGAAGCAACCACCGGCCCCGCCTGCGGCACCGCTCTGCCCCTGAATACCGGGGTAAATTGATCCAGGGCTATATCAATTTGCTGCCACTTTTCGCTGCTTGAAAACGCGGCGCTCCAGGCGACACCATCAAAGCCGGAGTTCTGACGAATGCGAAACTGGTATTCCCGCCCGTCACCACGCACCTGAATTCGAACTCCGGTGGCGTTGGAAAGATCCTGGCTGACCAACCTGCGAACCGATGAAAAACCACCATTGTTTTCAAGCGAAAGTCTGCCCGAGAACTTCAAACCTTCATCAGATTGCACCATGCCACCGGCTGAAAGCCCACCCATCACACCGTCATTTATCGAGCGCCAGGGCTCAACGTCCATATTGATGTTTACTATCGTCATAAAGGCCACACTCATTGCTAAAGGGTAGATCATGATTTTGTACTGGGCTCCTCGCGTTTGTTACCTGGCAAAGAAAGGGACTATAGGAAAAATCGCTTGGTCGGTTACACCAATTGTGTTTGTACATTCCTATTGGCCTAACGATTGCTCACAGGGGCTTCACAACCACCATCACCAGGATCACGATGGTCAATACAAGTGGAATTTCGTTGGCCCAGCGATAATAGATACCACCGTGATCCAGGCGCCCTGCCTGCATCTCCTTCATCCTGGCGCGCGCCCAAAAGTGATACACCACTAACAGTGCTACGAACAACAGCTTCACATGCAGCCAGCCGCCGGTAAAGCCATACACCAGCCACAGGGCCATTCCGCTGACCAGTGCGAGTATCATCATAACCGTCATGAAGCCATAGAGCTTTCGCGCCATGATGGCCAGCCGGTCAACCTGTTCGCCGGCCGCCTGTCCCTCGACAAAGTGAACGAAGATTCTGGGCAGGTAAAAAATTCCCGCCATCCAGGACATGACAAACAGAATATGAAAGGTCTTTACCCAAAGCATTTTATCAACTCTCAGTGACTGGCTGCTGAAGAAGGCATCACACCCCACCACCGCATTTCGAATCAGGCTTTTGAATCAGAGACGTTACCAAAAACGAGTTGACATGAGGTTTCGTGTAGCAATTTAAATTATTAAACATGATTTATACTTAAATTATACTAATGTTTATTATAATTATTTATAAATATTATTATAACTATACAATATATATACTTTATAAAGTAAACAGGAAAAAAATACATTTTAAGTCCGGGGTGAGAGAGCAAGGCGGCGCGAACCGTAAAGTTGTATTCATTCGTGAACTGAAGAAAAAATGAGTGTACGGGCGGAAGGTATGGGGAGAGCAGGCACATCACGTCCGCAACTGACCACTTGAATTTCCCATGGGTCTTGTTCATCGCATCCACCGGTGGTACTTTCCCCTGATGGATACTAAAAAGGGTCAACTCTATATCGGTAGGGAAAGCGTAACCGACGAACCGGTGTTGCTCAAAGCCAGCACACTGACCACCCATGGCGTGATTTTCGGAATGACCGGTTCGGGTAAAACCGGGCTTGGGGTCAACATGCTCGAAGAGGCGCTGCTCAGCGATATTCCCACGCTGATCCTTGACCCGAAGGGCGACATGGGCAACATCATGCTCAACTTCCCCGACAGCAGTCCCGAGGACCTTGCGCCGTGGATGGACGAGGCCAAGGCCAGGCGCAAGGGCAAAACCGCTGCCGATTTGGCCACCAAAGAGTCCACCGAGCGGCGGGCTGACCTGGCTGGGCACGGCATTACCCCGGAGCGCATTCGCAAACTTCGCGACAACACCGAATTCAAAATCTATACCCCTGGCTCATCCATAGGTGTGGGAATGAATGTGTTGGGGTCGCTCAAAGCACCCGACCTGGACTGGGGAGACAATGCCGAGATCATCCGCGATGAGATCGAAGGCCTGGTCTCGTCCATCCTGGTGCTGGCAGGCATAAAATCCGATCCGGTGTCCGGGCCCGAACACATCCTGATCTCCATGATTATTGAGACCTGGTGGCGCCAGGGGAAAGATCTCGACCTGGCGACGCTGGTGGGCCAGATACCCAAGCCACCCTTCCGCAAGCTCGGCGTTTTCGATCTCGAAATGTTTTTCAACCAAAAGCAACGAATGAAACTGGCCATGCAGCTCAACTCCCTGCTAGCCTCCCCGTCGATGGCATCGTGGCTCGAGGGTGAACCCCTCGATATTGAGAACCTCATCGGGCAAAGCGACAAGACCCGCTGCTCCATCATCTACATGGCGCATCTGAGCGAAACGGAACGTCAGTTCGTGGTCACGCTGCTGCTGTCCAAGGTCGTCACCTGGATGCGATCAAGACCAGGCACCTCTGAATTGGCGGCACTGGTTTACATGGACGAGGCATTTGGTTACGCGCCTCCGACCGCCGAGCCGCCTTCCAAGAAACCGATTCTCACCATACTGAAACAGGCCCGGGCATTTGGTGTCGGACTGGTCCTGGTCACCCAGAACCCGGTGGATATCGATTACAAAGCCATGTCGAATGCGGGGACCTGGATCGTCGGACGCCTGCAGACTGAAAACGATAAACGACGCATCCTTGACGGGATACCGAGCAGCACGCTGGACCTGGATTCGACCATCTCCAACCTCGAAAAACGTCAGTTCGTGATGCATCTGGCCAAGACAGGGACCCAGACCATCTTCAGCCGGCGACACTCCATGTGCTTCCGCTTCGGGCCGTTTACACGGGCCCAGGTGGCCTCATTGATGGAGGCCTACAAGGCGAAAACCGCGCAAGCGCATGTTGCTGCGGCTGCGGCATCGACACCCCCACCGGGCGCGACTATTGAGGCAATGGACGCACCGGCAGTCATGGCCCCCACCGTTGCGGCAGGTATAGAGACCGTATACCTGGATCCGGCAGCTCCCTGGGCCGCGGACCTGGGTGCAGACCCCACCGGAACATGCCTGGCACCCGCCGCCGCGGTCACCGTGCGACTCCTGTATGACGATACCCGGGCCGGTGTCAGCCATACCGAGACTTACGAGGCCGTGATCTTTCCAATGGACGGCCTCATAGATGTCGAAGACGTCTTGTCGGTTGATCATGACGATCGGGATTTCCAATCAGAACCACAGCCCGGGGTCAGTTATCAGCTTGGCAACACCAAGCTCCAGAACAAAACCTTCTGGACGTCTTTACAGGCCGATCTCAAGTCCCACCTGGTCGCCAACCGCAGCATCGAGATCTGGAAATGTCCAGGTTTGAAGCTCTACTCACGGGTCGGCGAGAGCCAGGACGCCTTTCAGGCCAGATGCCAGGACGCTGCAGACCAGGCCGCCGACCTCAAGGTCAGCGGATTGAGGGTGCGATACGCCAAACGCATCGATCGGCTGCAAGACCAGATTTCATCAGCCGACGCCCGGGTAAAGGAACTGGACGTGGACGCATCATCGCGCAAGCAAAGCGAAGTGATGTCGGGTATCGGTGACTTTCTCGGAGCATTCCTGAAAGGACGATTGAACTCCAGCACCTTGAGCAAAGCCGCCTCGCGAAGGACGGCGTCGAAGAAAGCCAAGGCCAGGGTAGAAACCGCAGAAGTGAAACTCAACGCCAAGCAGCAGGACCTGGTGGAACTTGAGCAAGAACTGGAAGACGCCCTGATAACCATTCAGGAACAGCACGACGCGATGGCCGCTGCGAGGGACACCCTCCGGATCGGCCTGGAGAAGACCGACATCCGGGTGGCCGAGGCCAAGCTGGTTTGGGTTCCAGTGGCCTGAATAAAAAAGTCAGAGCCCTTTACTATGCTGCACGATGTGCAGGGGCATATCGTCAATTAGAGCAGGATCAAGGCGGAGAAACGCATGGGCTGTGCTAATACGCTCCCACGCGCAGATTTCACGTTACACCACCATACGCAACACCGGTAAGCTCAGCCATATCCTTCTTAAAAGTCGTCAGGTCGTCAATATTAAACTCGCTCAAATGCCGATGACCGGTTGCACGCGCCATGACTTCCATTAACTCAACGGCAGCTCTGAAGTAGGTTGCCAGCCTTTCGGCGGCAATATCAACCGGCAAACGGTCACGAAGATGCTGCTTTTGTGTGGCGATGCCTACCGGACAGTTATTGGTATGACAGGCACGCATGCCCAGGCAGCCGATAGCCTGTAGTGCCGAGTTTGATACGGCAATGCCATCGGCGCCCAGTGCCAGTGCCTTGGCAAAATCGGCGGGTGTGCGCAGGCCGCCCGTGGTGATCAGGGTTACCCCGCTCGCGTTGCAGTTGTCCAGGTGGCGTCGGGCCCTGGCAAGGGCGGGAATCGTGGGCACCGAAATATTGTCTCTGAAAATCAACGGCGCCGCTCCCGTTCCGCCACCACGCCCGTCAAGAATAATGTAATCCACACCGATTTCCAGCGCAGCGTCGATGTCTTTCTCGATGTGTTGCGCAGACAGTTTGAAGCCCACGGGTATACCACCGGTTTGTTCACGAACCTCGGCTGCAAAATCTCTAAATTGGCTTAACTCTGTCCATTCCGGAAAACGTGCAGGCGAAATCGCCGCCTGACCTTCCGGTAAGTGACGAACCTCGGCAATCTTGCCCTTCACCTTGGATCCTGGCAGATGTCCACCGGTGCCGGTTTTTGCACCCTGCCCGCCTTTAAAATGAAATGCCTGGGTTTTCCTGACCTTATCCCAGGAAAAACCGAAGCGTGCAGAGGCCAGTTCATAGAAATACCGGGAATTTGCCGATTGTTCTTCGGGTAACATACCGCCTTCACCCGAGCAGATTCCGGTACCAGCGAGCTCTGCACCTTTTGAAAGCGCTATTTTGGCCTCTTCCGATAGCGCTCCAAAACTCATG
>JASJFX010000122.1:0-6424 GCA_033791845.1 Lysobacterales bacterium
CGCCATCGACAAATTTGTGCTTCAGCCTCAGATCGTCAACGAGCCTTCAATTGCTACCGAAGAAGCTACTATCGAGGAGGAAGACACCGAACAGTCTATTGCCGTGCTGCCTTTCGTGGACATGAGCGCCAATAAAGACAACGAGTATTTCTCCGACGGTCTCATCGAGGAGTTGCTCAACATCCTGGCCAATATCAAGGAGCTTAGAGTGGCCGGGCGCACCTCGTCATTTGCCTTTAAAGGCAAGGACGAAGACCTGCGCAGCATCGGTGAAAAACTGAACGTGGTTTCGATCCTCGAAGGTAGTGTTCGTAAGGATGACAAACGCAACCGCGTACGTATTACGGCACAGTTGGTCAATGTCGAAGACGGCTATCACCTGTGGTCGGAGACCTATGATCGGGACCTCGATGATATCTTTGCCATCCAGGGCGAAATCGCACATGAGGTGGCCAGGGCACTGCGTATAACTTTGCTGGGTGAGGATGATGCACGTCTGGAGCAGGTTAAAAGTACGGAAATCAATGCTTACGACTTTTACCTGAAAGGATTGCAAGGCATCAATGAAAGCGGCTTTGTGTCACTGGATATCGCGGTCACACAATTTCAACAGGCATTATCACTGGACCCGGCTTATACACCAGCGAAAGTGGGCCTGGTCACTGCCTGGACAACGATGGCAAACACCGGTGCCATGAGCAATCAGCAAGCACTGAGCCGGGGCTTGCCCCTGTTGGAACAGGTGCTTGCAGAGCAACCAGACAATAGTGCAGCGCGTGTCCAGATGGCCAATTTAAGGGTATATGAAGGCGATAATGAGGCCGCTGAAAAAGAATATATTGCGGCACTGGATGATAATCCCCGCAATACGATCGGACTGAAGCAGTACGGCAGGTTCCTGTTTAATAATGGACAGGTCGAAAAAGGTATGGCCCTGATTCAAGCGGCACTGGAAATTGATCCGTATTCGACCCAGGTTTTATGGGAACAATGCCAGACCAACGCTTATTTACAACGTGTTGAAATAGCACTGGCTGCCTGCGAACGTTTCAGGGAAATCGAACCTGAGAGTCCACAGGGGTGGTACGGACGGGGGGTGGCTTATAATTTTTCCGGTGACCTTGCCCGTGGGGCAAAGGCATTTTCCGAAGCCATAGAGAAAGACCCCGGCGACTTCGAAATGCTCGCTGGCATGGCCCAATTCTGGTTGATAATGGGTGACGCAGAACAGGCCGGGCTATGGCTGAAACGCGCAGAAGCGATTGGTGCCGGACAACCCGTACCGACCATCTCCCGTCTGATGCTTTTAATGTACCGCGAGCAGCACGAACTCGCACGCGATCTGGCTGAAAAGACATTGGCACTAAATGCCGACGACCGTTTTGGCTCGCAATATGCGCTTCGACAACTCTGGGCATTTGAACTGGCGAGTGCTGGTGATTACCAGAGCGCACTGACACCTTTCCGGCAGTCCTTACCATGGGCATTTGAAACGGAGCTTGTTCTGCCGCAAGACGTCGAGAGTCAGTTAGGAGACATAATTCAAATTGCTGCTCTTCTTAAACTGGCTGACGCCACATCGCAGCGCCCTGCACAGTTGCTGGAAGTGGTTGAGGAACTCAATGGTAAGCAGCATCCAGGCTGGGGTATCTGGGCGAGTGACCTCACCTCAGCTTACATTGCCACCATAAGGGGCGAGTCTGAAACAGCCCTGCAATCGCTAAACAACGCCTGGGATAAACAATGGCGCCTCGGCTGGCGAAGGATTCTGCTGCAGGACGCGGTGATTACCCAGCTTCGTAACGAACCCGGCTACCAGGAACTGGTTGCCCGTTTCGAGGCCGATATGGAACGCCAACGGCTCGTCGCTTATGAATTACTGGAGATCAGAAAGTAATGTTTCTGGCAATGACTCCGCAAAATGCCGTGAGGTGCGTAACTCGTTACGCACCGGTCGTAAAAAGGGGCTCCGACCCCTTTTCAGATTGCAAGTTACGCACCCTGCGTGTTTTATGCATCCGCGAAAAGGGGGCTTCATGGGTGCGCGAAAATCACGAAAAGGGTGTTTCATGGTTACGTGAAAAGCACAAAAAGGTTGCCTTATGAGCTTTTTCGTTGAACTCAAGCGCCGCAATGTTTTCCGGGTGGGTATCGCCTACCTGATCGGCTCCTGGTTGCTGGCGCAAATTGCCGATCTGTTGATCGATAACATCGGCGCCCCGGACTGGGTCATGAAAACCCTGTTTGTCATGCTTGCGCTGGGGTTCCCCCTGGCATTGTTTTTCGCATGGGCTTTTGAAATGACACCCGATGGTGTCAAACGCGAATCAGAAATTGACCGCAGTCAATCCATCACAAACGTGACCGGTCGTAAACTGGACCGCAGCATTATCTTCGTACTGGTGCTGGCACTGGGATATTTTGCCTGGGACAAATTTTCAGCGCAGCCGCAAACGGTCACGCCGGTCGAACCGGCCATTGTCGAAGAGGTTGCGATTGATAAATCCATTGCCGTGTTGCCATTCGTCAATATGAGTGCAGATGCTGATAACGAGTATTTTTCCGATGGTTTATCAGAAGAACTACTCAACCTGTTGGCCAAGGTCGATGGTCTCAAGGTCGCGGCACGGACATCTTCATTCAAGTTCAAAAAATCCGAAGCGGATATCGGCGAAATCGGCGAGCAACTGAATGTTGCCACAGTTCTGGAAGGTTCGGTACGCAGGTCAGGCAACCACGCACGTATCACGGCTCAGCTGATCAAGGTCGATGATGGTTTCCACATGTGGTCGGAAACCTATGATCGCGAACTCGATAATATCTTCGAGGTGCAGGACGAAATTGCAAAAGCCATCGTTGATGCCCTGAAGTTACCGCTGCTCGGTCACGATGCAAAACCGCTCACCAGCACGGCTGCAACCGACAACTTTGAAGCCTATGATCTTTACCTTCTCGGCAGGCATCATGCCCGCGTTTACTCGGAAGAGGATTTCAACCGCGCCGTCGAGTATTACCTTCGCGCCATTGAAATTGACCCATCTTTTGCAGCGGCCTACAGCGGTCTCGCCGACGGCTATCTTTTCCTTTCCGATTACGGCAACCTGCCCCAGGACGAAGCCCATCAACTGGCGCGAAGCGCTGCTGAAAAGGCACTTTCGATCGACCCCGACTCACCGGAAGCGCACACTTCAATGGGCCTTTTGCTGAATAGCCTCAGGCATTCCGGTGAGGCAGAGACCCATTTTCTAAATGCCCTTGAAGTCAATCCCAACTATGTCAATGCGCTGCTTTGGTACTGCAATAATCTGAACAACCAATACAGGGTTAGCGAGGGAATGGGCCTGGTCATGCGGGCAATGAACGTCGACCCGTTGTCACATAACGTTCGCAGAAACTACGCCCTGCAAATGTCACGCGTGCGGCGATATGAGGATGCCCAGAATGAAATCCAGGCTTTCATCGCCGCCAAACCCGATGACCCTATGCCCTATGAATTGTGGGGTGACATGTTCATGATCAGGGGTTTACCGCAAAACGCCGTTCCCATGTTCCGTAATGCGCACCGCTTGAGACCGGGCGATATCTACATGGCAGCACAAAATGTAGAAGCCGGCCTTGCACTGGACGATGCAGACCTGGTCGCCTACTGGCTGCAGGAGGCACGAGACCGTGGTATCGATGGACAGTGGACACGAAAAGCCGAGAACCTGGTGATGTATGCCAATGGTGACTATTCAGGTTTACTCAGGCAGGTCGATCAACTACTCGAGGCTTTACCCGGTAAAATGCAGCTCCTTTCCTACCGAAGCGTCGCCCTGATGAACCTCGGGCAAACCGGTGCCGCGTTGGAGACCCTTCAATCAGCACTCGAGTCCAGTGGTTACGTGAGCGGCCAGGGGCTGAACGGCAGCCAGCTTTTCACCGCGACGCAACTCGCAAATGCACTGGACCTTAATGGTGACAATGCTAAGCGTGATGCGCTGTTGGCCGAGATTACAGCCGTGCTGGGGCAACTGCGGCAAGCGGAACCTGCTCAAAAAGACGTTCTGTTTCAAAATGTCTGCCTCGCATCCGTCAAAAATGACCTGCCCGGTGTGCTTCGCGAGCTGGCATCGGCGGTGGACAACGGTTTCAGATCTCACTGGGAGTTACTCAGGAACCCGGTTTTCAAACGCTGGCAGGAAAATCCGGAATTCATCGCTTTTCACAAGGGCATGCTAAATAGCGCAGCAGCCATGCGTAGCGATTACCAGATCAACAATCCGGCTGAACTGTCCGCTGCGGCAACGAAGGTTGTTCACTGATGTCCTTTTTTACCGAACTCAAACGCCGCAATGTCTTCCGTGTAGGTATCGCCTACCTGGTAGTCGCCTGGCTGATCATGCAGGTCGCGGATATCATGATAAACAATATCGGCGCACCTGGCTGGGTATTCCAGGTGATCTTGCTGATTCTCGGCATTGGCTTTCCCGTTGCCCTGATCTTTGCCTGGGCATTTGAGCTGACGCCCGATGGTATAAAGAAAGAGAAAGATGTTGACCGCTCGCAATCTGTTCGAAAAGAGACCGGCCGAAAATTAAATTATGCGACCATCGGGATACTGGCGCTGGCCGCCGGGTATTTTTTCTGGGAATCGCGTATTGATCAGGATACCGCTTCCAACACGGTGGAGCCTGCCAAAGCAACGTTATCCACGACGACTGCTGAAACTCCCAACACCAGCACATCAGCCAAGAATGATAAATCCGTTGCTGTATTGCCCTTCATCAACATGTCATCCGATCCGGAACAGGAATACTTTTCCGATGGCATTACCGAGGAGATCATCAATGCGCTGGTTAAAATTCCCGGTCTGTCTGTACCTGCACGCACCTCAGTGTTTGGTTTCAAGGGACACCAGGGCGATGTGCGACAGATCGGTCAACAGTTAAACGTCGCCTACATTCTTGAAGGCAGTATCCGCTCACAGGCCAACCAGGTGCGTATTACCGCGCAGTTGATCAAGGTGGATGATGGTTTCCATCTCTGGTCAGAAACCTACGACCGACAACTGGATAATATTTTTGTGGTGCAGGAAGAAATTGCCTCGGCGATTTCCGAAGTATTGGTGGGTGCGCTGGATGTGGGTGTGAGTACGGTTCCTAACAAGACCGTCAATATGGAGGCCTATGACACCTATCTGAACGGACGGGCATTGCTGCGTGAGCGTAAACCCAACGCGATTGAGGTGCTGGAAAAGGCGACGCAACTTGATCCGACCTTTGCACCAGCCTGGGCGGCACTTGCTCTGGCCTACCAAATCCACGGTTACTATGTTCCCAGCGGGCCTGACCTGCAGGAAAAGGCGATACAGACAGCGCAACATGCTTTATCCATGGACCCGTCAAACGTCGACGCGATTGATGCCCTGGCCAGTGCAAAACGGGATACCTGGCACTGGGCCGAGGCAGAAGAGCTTTTTGATAAGGCACTGGCCATCGACCCTGAGTCCAGTGAATTGCTGGAAGACTATTCCGAGTTTCTCTGTTCCGTTGGCAAAGCTCATAAGTGTCTGGAAGTTGCTGAAAAAGGACACAAACTGGATCCTGGTTTCGTCCCGCTTACTCGTAATTATTCTGCAGCACTATTAATGACAGGAAAATATCAAGAGGCGGTTGACGTCCTTCAACCGTTGGCGCCTAGCTGGGGCGCTCAGTTCCCCTCAGATGATGGCCTGATTTCTGACTTGGGTATTGATACGGACAATGCGCTCATTACAAACGATGTACCTGCTGCAATGGAATTCATGACGAATTACGAGCCCAGCGATAATTTTATACCCATTAAAGCCGCTGCCCTCAAAGTGCTGGCGGGTAAGGCGGAAAGCAAAGACCTGAATACGCTTAAGACCATCAGTGCGATTAACTACTCATCGGTTGGCTGGTATTCCACTTCAATTGAAGGGTATTTGCTGGCCTATGCCGGGGAATCAGATCACCTTATTGATGCAACCCTGGAAATCACCCGAATTGCCAAATGGGGCCAGTCGTTTTTTGCCTGGGTTCCACTCTGGAACAGCGTACGTACCAACCCCCGTTTCCAGGAAGTACTGGAGTTATACAGGCTGCCTGAATACTGGGACGAAACTGGCTGGCCAGAGTTTTGCCGGCGAGTTGATGCAGAAAGGATCGAATGTGAATAACCTTAATCACAATCGATCCGGGGTATGTGAATCCCGTTACTGTTCCGGAGATACCATAGGGTGCGTAACTCGTTACGCACCGCGGAGCCTGATTATACGTAGGGTGCGTAACTCGTTACGCACGATTGAGATCGAACCTCGAAAAAACGCGTGGGTAACAAGTTACCCACCCTACAAAGCACCGGTTGAATCAAATCCCAACCAAGAGCCGTGGGTAACAAGTTACCCACCCTACAAAGCACC
>JASJFX010000123.1:0-2925 GCA_033791845.1 Lysobacterales bacterium
AAATGGGAACAGCATGATGCCGACATAAGCAATCCGGCAAACGACATGTGGTACATCGTTAACTTTAATAATGTGGACAGGGACCGTTTTGGCCTTTTTGCTGAAGCCACCAAATCACTGGGCGAATGGGATGTTGAAGCCGGTCTCAGGTACAACCGTGTCAGCATGGATGCGGGTGACGTCGGCGGAAATCTGGCCTTGATGGGTCCGAACAGGTCTCAACAAGACAGGCTCGATGCACTGGCCAAAGCATTCAACGAATCCGACCGGAACAAGAAAGACAATCAGTGGAGTGCCATGCTCAAGGCAAGCCGCCAAACAAGTGCCAATACGAGGCTAAACCTGGGCTTGGGCAGGAAAGTACGTTCACCCAGCTACCAGGAGCGCTACCTGTGGTTACCAATGGAAGCCACGGCCGGCCTGGCAGACGGATACACTTACATCGGTGATATCAATCTCAAACCGGAAACCAGTTTTGAGCTTACCGCAGGTGTGGACTGGTCTGCCAATCGCTTTAAATTGACACCGGAGGTCTATTACCGGGACGTAGATAATTATATCCAGGGTGTGCCTTCCACCAATATGATCGCCAACATGTTTGCAATGATGGCAAGCGGCAGTTTGCCACTGCAGTTTGCCAATGTGGATGCAAAGCTCTACGGTGTGGACCTGGGCTACGAGTTTGAGATCAGTGAGGCATGGCTGCTCAGAGGTAACCTGGGTTATGTGCGCGGCAAACGCAAGGACATAACCGACAACCTTTATCGAATCGCCCCGTTGTCATCTTTTCTGGAGTTAACCTGGCAGCGTGAGTCCTATTTTGTCGCGATTGAAAGTATTGCGGCATCCAGGCAGGACAAGGTCTCAGCCTACAACAATGAGCAAACTACCTCCGGTTGGGGTATTGCAAACCTGAGAGGTGGTATCAGGCTGAACAGGGCATTTGATATCAGCCTGGGTGTTGAAAATATATTCGACAAGGCCTATCAGGATCACCTGGGAGGATATAACCGGGTTGCCGGTAGCGACGTTCCGTTGCGAGAGAGGTTGTATAGCAAGGGCAGAAACTATTACATTAGGATAAATGCCACTTGGTAAACTGAAACAGGGAATACACCCGTCACGGCAGAATCTACTGCGCTTGTGCGTGATCCGCAGTATCTTGATTGTTGTCTTGTTGTCGGGTTCTTTCTGGTTCCGGTCTTCTGAAACAATGCAATTTCCATCGTTGCCGGTGTTCACAATTTTGTTGGTGATGGTGGTTATCAACGCATTGGTCCTGTTGCGTCTGCGTTCAGATTCACCGGTGAGTGAAAAAGAGCTTTTTGCCAACCTGATGCTGGATGTTTTCTTTTTGACGCTGGTACTCTATTTCACCGGGGGCTCTACCAACCCCCTCGTCAGTTACTACCTGATTCCCTTAATCATCAGCGCGGCAGTTTTACGACCCGCACATACCTGGGTTATCACTTTTCTCTGCATCAGCTTCTACACCTTGCTGCTTTTCTATTACCAGCCCTTGGCCTTGTTTAACATGACCGGTCGTCACGCCATGTCAAACGCTCACTTCCTGGGTATGTGGGTTAATTTCGGCTTCAGTGCCCTGTTGATCTCGTGGTTTGTTGTACGCATGGCGGGTGCGCTCAGGGAGCAGGCCCAGGCCATTGCCGATCACCGTGAGGCCGGACTCAGGGACGAACAGATTATCAGTGTTGCCAGTATCGCTGCCGCTACAGCTCACGAAATGAGAACGCCACTGGCAACAATGGCGGTAACAGTGGATGAGATTGACTCTGAATATCCGCAGCTCAAGGACGAGACGGCTGTGTTGGCCCAGCAGATTGCGCGTTGTGACAAGGTCTTGCGCAACCTGCTGTCTACCACGACAGAAGATAGCGGGATGGTTGTCACACAAGTGGGCGTCCTGTTGAAAGGCCTTCTGGAGAAATGGAGTCTCGCCCGGCCCGAGATCAAACTGGAAACAACTATCCCGGAACGTGAGACGTTGCATAAGATACGTTACGACCATAGTCTGCAACATGCCCTGATAAACCTGCTGAACAATGCCGCCGATGCCAGCCCGGAATTTGTTTCGTTGCAGGTCGGGGCATCAAAGGACTGGTTACAGATAGTGATCGAAGATCATGGCCCCGGAATCCCTGCCGACATTGCCGGTAGCCTTGGCAAGACGAGTATCAGCCGTAAACAAGGTGGTCTTGGCCTGGGTGTGCTGCTGGGCCAGGCATCTATTGAACGGTTGGGTGGTGAGGTAAAATTGGCCGACAGGAAAGGGCCTGGCACCCGGCTTGAAATTCGACTCCCCTTAATCGTCACTTAATACAGGACACTACACTGGATATGAATGAAAACCGCTTACTGATGGTTGACGATGATCCCGCATTTCTGCAGGTGCTGAGCAAGGCCATGGGTAAACGTGGTTTCGATGTTATTACTGCATCCCGCATAAGCGATGCAGTGAGCCGGGCGCGGAAGACGGTTCCTGCTATGGCCGTGGTTGATCTCAAACTGGAAGCGGAGTCCGGTCTGGATCTTATCCCTCTCTTGATTGAGATCAATCCTGATATGAACATTGTCGTGTTGACCGGCTACTCCAGTATTGCAACCGCGGTCACGGCGATCAAGCGGGGAGCGTCTGAATACCTGAGCAAACCGGTCACTGCCGGTGATGTCGTAAAAGCACTTTCAGGTGAATTGCAACGTGAGGACGCGCTGGAGGATCTCAGCCCGATGTCAGTTGAAAGGGTGGAGTGGGAGCATATTCAGAAAGTTCTGAAAGAAAACGACGGTAATATCTCCGCCACGGCCAGAAGTCTTGGTATGTATCGCCGGACACTACAACGAAAGTTGGCCAAGAAGCCGGTTGCAGAATGAGGTTCTGTAGAGATCAGCAAATGCTGATCTCTC
>JASJFX010000124.1:0-11315 GCA_033791845.1 Lysobacterales bacterium
ACCCGTCGAGAAGCCAGCCTGGGCTGCGGGGAACCCGTCGAGAAGCCAGCCTGGGCTGCGGGGAACCCGTCGAGAAGCCAGCCTGGGCTGCAGGGAACCCGTCGAGAAGCCAGCCTGGGCTGCCGTGTAACGGTCGAGAGGGTGGCCTGGGCCATGTGCGGCACGATTGTGTCAGTTTTGCACGGCTTGTTGCCGTAGGGTGGGTAACTTGTTACCCACGCGTAGTTCCAAAGTTGAACCCAAATGGTGCGTAACGAGTTACGCACCCTACGCGGCCTTAGACGATACGTAGGGTGGGTAACTCGTTACCCACGTGTATTTCCAAAGTTGAACCCAAATGGTGCGTAACAAATTACGCACCCTCTGTAAATCACTTCTGCCCTTCCGAGAACGTGGCCTCTTCCAGCAGAACTTTATATTGGTAACCATATCCAAGATCAATGTCAGTCTTCACCGTGCCTGTGACGATAACAAGGTCACCCGGTGCTACCACTTCCTGGGAAGTTGCCAATAACCTGTCATCCGGCGCTGTACCGGTACCATCCTGCAATGTGATCCAGTTTTTACCCATAATCGCTTTACTGATCTTGATCACTCTCGCATTCAAGCTAACCACCTGCTCTTTCAGCTGATCTGAGTCGGCGAAAACACCGGCAACCGTTTTACCGTCAGCCAGGGGCTTAATCTCACCGGCCTGGGGTGCCTGCACTGCAACGGCTGGTTGAGACTGCATATCTTTGCTGCCATGTCCCGCCATGGACATAGCAGGTTTGGCAGCAGCTCCGCTGTCCGCAAGACCCGCCTCAGAAACAAAAAGTATGGAATCGAACGTCCTGTCCAGTGATTTACTTTGGAAGTCATTCATTTCCATGGCGCCGCTATATTGGATCGTGTCACCTTCGGACACAGCAAAGGTATTGGCCGCAATCCATGTACCGTCTTCAAGCCGGATATAGACATACCCACCCGACTCAATGGTTTCAACCACGGTACCGGTTACCGGGCCTGTTTCCGCCGCCATAATTGGCGGGGTATAAATGAGAAAGGCGCAGATCGCCAGCATTGTTATCAAGGACTTCATGATGAGTCTCCATTGTCACTGTTATTGATGAAAGACCCAGCAGGGTCAAGATTATTTGCAGGCTAATGATTAATCAGACGGGATGGTCTGATGTATGTCAATCTTAACGTACATTGATAAAATTATATGGTTTTATCTGACTTATGTTAGATGTTTGAGCATTATGAATGGTGCGTAACGAGTTACGCACCCTACGGTTTACACCAACGTTAATCTACCAGGTTCTCATGCCTGCCGCTGACGTGCTCCGGAATTCTGTAAAACCACATCTGGTACATGGACGTAATCCACATGATGGCGAAACTCACGCCCATCAAACCACCCGCAATTAACACTACCCATGCAAAGCCGGAATAAATTTTGGTGAAATACCAGGAACTGACATCAGCCGCGATACACAGGAATGGCAGGAACATCACCACGCTTTTCATCCAAACGGGACGCACCCAGGAGTGACTGAAAATAAAGCCGAGGATGAAAAAGATAAATGTAATGCCAAACAGGTGAATATGGGAAACCCGTACCAGGGTGTGCATGTCGGTGCCGGTATCCTGGGCGACGACGGATTGCATGTTGTCGAAGCCATCGAAATTGGACAAATGCGGGTTACTGCCATCATGGCAATCAAGGCAATTGGTCGCAATGATGGGCTGGATTGTTTCTTCAAATTCCGCCTTGACCGCCCCGCCTTTTACCCAGCTTATAATTTGTGTGCGGTCACCCTCGGAAACCATGGCTGACATCGGCCCCAGCAGGGCAGATTCGAGCTTTGTCCCTTCGGATGTACCACTGTAGGAAATCTTAATATCCTCCACCGACAAACCGGGCTTGCCATCCCTGCCCGCATCGGATGAATAAACATAGATCAGGGCAAACAGATAACCCATGCCAATCGCCAGCAAGGTTCCTGTAAAAAGAACCCGCATACTGACAGGCAGTTCCTGAAAATGCCGATAAAGGCGATGAATGGGTTGGTCGCTCATATTATTATTCCTTGCGACCGGGCCCCGTGCCCGGTCGCATGTTCACGTGCCGGCCATTTGAGGCCGACTTTATCAAGCTGAATGATGCCGAACTAAAGCCGCTTTCAATTACCGGGAAGTGTGGCGTAGTAGGCCGCGAGATCAAGCAGATCCTGCTCACTCAGTCCTTCAACGTAATCAGCCATTTCACTTTCAACTGCGCCCGATTGGAAATCGGCCAGTTGCTTGGCGTGCACTGCCGCATCCAAACCGGCAATTGCTGGTACTTCTTCATCACCCAGGCCGTTCTCACCGTGGCAGTCAGTGCAATCTGCCGACAGTGCCTTACCATTGTCAACATCGCCACCAGCCTGTAGACCACCGGCAGCCAGCATTAATACGAACATCATTGCGACAATCAATTTCTTGCTCAACATTTTGAACTCTCCTCTTAAAATGTGGTACCGAAAGCGGCTCCACCAAATTTTAAATTAATTGCTGGTATCGCCAGACAATATTACTGCCGGTCATCTCCACATGGCAATTCCATGTAAATGACGGCTTTGGGCTGTTGTGATGCAAAATAAGCGGCAATGCGTTCAATATCCATTGCGCTCAATGAAGCCGCCATTGCAAACATCGTGGTATTACTACGTGCCCCGTTTGCATAGGCGGTTAATGCATTTCTCAGATAGGTTTCATCCTGACCGGCCAGCATCGGAAAGCGGGGGTCGCTGCTATTGCCGTCGATACCATGACAGCGTTCACAACGTTTTATCCATTCGGTACTGTTAAGCGGCATGCGCACATCCCTGCGGCGTGGCACTTCAGCAGCGTAATAGCTTGCCAGATCGATCATGTCCTGATCGTTGACGGGCTCTGCAGCTTCGAACATCTTTTGATGTTTACGTGTGCCATCCTTGTAATGCCTCATGGCCTTGATGAAGTATTTTGCATCCTGTCCTGCCAGGGTCGGCATACTGGGGTTGGTTGCATTACCATCAACGCCATGACAGGACTCACAGTCCTGTGCCAGGCGCTGTCCGACATTGACATCGCCCTCACCCCGGGTTTCGGTCTGTATTGGCTCCTGCACGGCATAGAAAACACCCATTTGCTTCAGTGTGGTTTCATCCAGATTACCCACCAGTCTCTTCATCAGCCTATGACTGCGGCTACCGTCGACATAGGCCATCATCGAGGTCACGAAATATTCGGGGTCCTGTGCGGTCAGACTGGGCATGCCCGAGCCCTTGGCTTCACCTGATTTGCCGTGGCATTTTATGCACTTCTTCATGGCAGGCCTGATATTCAGAAAGGGATCATCAACGGCGATCATAGCTGGCTCAGCAGCCCTGGCTGTGTCGGTTGCTTCCGTTGCTTCGATAGCTTCGGTTATGTCCGCCGCTTCACTTGCTTCTGTCGCTTCAATTGCCTCGACCAATTCCCTATTATTGGTGACCGCCACAGGAGACAGGCCGGCGTAGAAAACAGCCGTCGAAAGTATCGTCTGGTCATTCAGAAAAGTATTGTGGCTATTAGACTGATCTCTGCGTATACCCGACTGGAAAGCCTGCAATACACGATATAAATAGACCGTCCGCTGACCCGCCAGGTGAGGTTCTCCTGCGGCAGTGCCCAGGCCGTCTATGCCATGACAAGCGGCGCAATTGGCCTTAGCCGCTGTGCGGCCAAATTCAATCATATCCCTTGAAGGGAAAAGGGCCTTGCGTTCAGTATCCGCAATGGCCTGGACTGCAATTGAACCCTGTGACCTGCTTTCTGTAGGGGTCAATAAAAACAGCAAAAGCATTGCCAGTATTTGTATTGGTTTTCTCATTGGCACTACCCAGGTTAACCGTTAAAAATATTGTTGCTTCTTAATCAATGACCCCCATTTACATCAAGCTTGATTATGCAAAAACACCTATCAAAATCATAGTGATACTTAAGCATCATACAGAAGCACAAACTTTATGCCTAATGGGGCGGTGAATCGATCTGGGTTTTCAACAGTGGAATTGACCTGCCTGAACTCGATACTCAATAGCCACGTGACGTGGGGGATTTCTGGTCGATGCCATGTCACCGATGATCTTTCTCAGGCTTTGATAGCCTGATCAGAAAACCTAATTATTGATTTTAAGAAGGACACCGGATAAACACAAACTGATCCGGTTCCGGTGTACTGAACACCGGGGGAGGGGAAAGCGCTGCTTGAAAAGAGCAGCGCTATTTCTCAGTGGAAGAACTGTTTGCTTATTTCTTCCGGGATGCCCAATAGGCCGCCAGATCCTTTAACTCCTGATCAGACATATCTTCGGTATAAGTGTGCATTATTCCGTCAATGGATTTTGTCTTACCACTGTTAAAACCTCTCAGTCTTTTGAGGATATAACTTTCTTTAAGACCGGCAATAGGCGGTGTTTCAAAATTACCCTTGCCATCCATGCCATGACATTCGATACAGTCAGAGGTCAAATCCGCACCCCTTTCAATGTTGCCTTTGGCCTGGACATTGCCAACCATCAGCGAAAGTAGTAACAAGCCAACCGCGGTAGCGATTACTGTTTTTCCAGTCAACATCTTAAATTCTCCTGTCATTGGCGATACAAATACTCCCAAGGGATATTCTAACTTAAAACGATCACTTTTCCTCTAGCAAAGCCGGCGGATTGTGGATTTTCCGGTATTTTTTTGCAAGAAACAGAAAGAATGCAAATTTTCATTACTCCGCTTCATCGTTTGCACCCGTATATCTTTTTCGCAGTGTCTTGGCTCTGAACACCAGGCACGAAAGCGCTGTAAACAGGGCCACCACTCCCAGGATGATGGCCATGCGCGTCCAGGGCATATCCTGGCCGATTCGAATCTGTGCAACAGAATACAATGTCAGCAACCACTCAACAGCACCAAGTAACAGGGTCAACTGGATAACCCAGGGTACCCAGTATTGCCTGATCAACAGCAGCAACAGCAGACATAACAGCACAACGGCCATCACCCATTGACCGGCACGAAGAAAGTGTGCGCTCATCAGCAAAAAACTGATAAATACGGGTAACAACCTGAGAAAATTCATCCGGGTATTCCTTTTTTATTCATTCACTGGAAGATACGGGATTCTTTGGAAAATCATAGGCCAGCAATTGTCCATCAGTCGAACGCAGTTCAGACCAGGACGTCATGGGGTAGTTGATCACGGCAACCGCGCAAGTTGGCATGTTATCGATGGAACTGCCGGACAGAATGTTCATGAGGCTGGTCATGGCGGGGTTATGTCCAACAATCATCACCTTTTGATAGTCGTCATCCAGATTCTCCAGCAATTCCATCATACTGCCGGTGCCTGAAAAATACAGACTCTCGTCTGTCATGATTTTAGATCGATCATAACCCAACTTCTTTGCAATCTTCCTGGCGGTCGAAAACGCACGCCTGGCCGGGCTGGATATGATCAATTCCGGCAGATGATCCTGAGCCGCCAGTCGCCTGCCCATGTCCGGTGCACTTCGGCGTCCGCGCTTGTTTAGCGGCCTATCCCTGTCAGACAGTGAGGGGTCACTCCAGGAGGACTTTGCATGGCGTACCAGGTACAGTAATTTCGACATGTGCTTTCTCCTTTAAATTGTAAGCCGCTTTAACCGGGCACGAGGTCAGATGCGGTGTTGGTGAAAATGTAAAACCCTACCAGGATCAGTATTAATGGTGTCACATATTTTCCGAAACGAGCAAGAACCTGGCCCAAAGCGGGATGTTTTACCGAATAATACGCGACCCAGGAAAACAGGCCGACCATGGCCAGGAATGTGGGAGCAACGATGAAATCCGAAGGGTTCGAAGAGTCTGCATACAACGCAGAAAAGGTAACGATCGTGTCTGTACCGTTACTTAACTGAATCATTATCAGCGCGCTGAAGATAGCGAGACCGGAATTACCGGCAAAGGTGCTGCTCGCCTCGTCCGGTTGCGGACCCCGAAACAGTTTCCACAGAGCAATGACGCCCATCATCATAGGTATCACACCGAGCAAGCCGAGATAAGCAATGGGAATTAAATCACCCAACTCACCAATTGCGAAAGTTATTATCGCAATCAATATCATCCCCGCGAAATAGCCTGCGGTGACCGCCCCGGGGTGTCGGAAATAACGGGAGTACATCGTGACGAGCAGCAAAAAATTATCCAGGTTGGTACCAATGAATGCACCTGCTGTAACGCCAATGACAATTAGTATTTCATTCATTTAAGGTTGCTCTTCGGGCTCTCATTTACGGCTCTTTCCACTAGTGTAGTGTCAATCCTGGTCTTCATTCGGATTGATGAAGTCCTGTTTCTTTTAAAGCAAGGTAAATGCTCCCGGCCTGGGTGAGTGTACTTTGATAAAAGATCACTTTGCCAACTTGCAGGCTGATATTAGTCTGCTGGTTAAGCGTTGTTTTCAATTGCGGGGTTCTTCTGAATCTCCCCAGGGTGATATGTGGCCTGAACTGTGTGCGAGTGAGATCAAACCCGTTTTCCACCAAAAGTTCTTGCGTGACCTGAAACAAATGGGCCAGCTGCGCATCAACTTTGAAGACCAGCGCCAGGATATTACCGCTTGAGCCTGGAAAGCGTCTCAGGTCTGAGAAACCGGTATGAAAGACCTTTTCATGTTGATAGGCCCGACCCATTGATCGAATGATATTTTCAACCACCCCGGCCGGTCTGTTTCCCAGGAATGCAAGCGTCAGGTGCCGGTTGTGCTCCGGCACCCAGCGTACACCCTGACATGAGCTTTTGATCGGGCTCAGTAATGCATCTATTTGCCGCTGTGCCGCTTGATCAACAGGAATACCGATAAATACCCTGTGCACGTCAGAGCAGGTCCAGACGCTCGCCGGGTTTCGCCACGTGTACCGGTGCGGAAAATTCTTTACGCAGGCAATCCGACAGACCGGTAATTGCCCTTTCTTCGCCATGTACCAGGGTGACCGGCGGGTGTCCTCTAAAATTGCCGTACCAGTTTTTCAACGCCAGCTGGTCAGCATGGGCAGACAGACCGCCGATGGTATGCACCCTCGCCGCGACCCTTACCTGTTCTCCCCAAAGGCGAATATACCTGGCACCGTCCACCAGGGCGCGACCGGTTGTACCCCTTGCCTGGAAACCGGTAATGACAAGATGACATTCCCTGCGCCAGATATTGTGTTTGAGGTGATGCCTTATCCTGCCACCGGTACACATCCCGCTGCCGGCAATGATGATCGCACCCCTGCGGATATTGTTGATCGCCATCGACTGCCCGGGCGTACGCGAGATTTGCAGGTTGGGCAACAATGGTTGCTTGTTATTTTTTCTCCACAAATCGGTAGCTTCGGTATCAAACAGATCGGCATTTTGTGTAAAGATCCGTGTTGCCTCAATCGCCATCGGGCTATCCAGAAAAATATGCCAGCGATCCAGGTTCCACGCTTCAAAGTTTTTTGCCATCAGGTAAAGAATTTCCTGGGTGCGTCCAACAGCAAAGGCCGGAATCAGAATGTTGCCCTTACCGCTGGTCGCATTATTCAGGACGCCATGAAATTCTTGCAGTGAGTCTTCCCAGGAGCGGTGTAATCGATCCCCGTAAGTACTTTCCATCACTACATGACCTGCCTGACGGATGATGGCGGGATCTTCCAGTACCGGCATATCGTACCTGCCCAGATCACCGCTAAAAACCAGTTTGCGGGTACTTTTTCCTTCAACCAGCCAGAGTTCGACAATTGACGAACCAAGGATATGACCGGCATCGGAAAGACGCAGGGTGACTCCAGGCAGAATTCTCTGTTTTTTTCCGTAAACCAGTCCCTTAAAGTGGCGTAGAGCTAGCTTTGCATCTTCCACCGTAAACAGGGGCTCAATCCGGTCCATCCCTTTTCGTTCCCGTTTACGGTTTTCCCATTCGGCATCCTTTTCGGCCAGGAAGCCCGCATCCTTCAGCATGACCCGGCACAGGTCCCGGCAGGCACGGTGTGTATAGACCGGGCCGCGAAAACCTCGCTTGATCAACAAAGGCAATCGTCCTGAATGATCAATATGTGCGTGACTCAGCACCACGGCATCAATGCTGCCGGGCTCAAAAGGAAATGGCTCACGGTTGCGGGTTTCATCCTTGTGCCCGCCCTGGATCAAACCGCAGTCAAGCAGCAGGCGCTGTTTGCCCACCGTCACCAGGTGACAGGAACCGGTCACTTCACCGGCGGCACCAAAGAATTGAATACTTATGCTCACAATAGTTCCCTCGGATCATTGCATAGTTGTGTTACAGGGCCACTCAAATTCAGGACTGAAGAAATTCAATACTAGGTGATTAAAGCCAAGCTAAAGTTGACTTGGGTCAATGCCCTACCCGCCCGGCTCTATAGACTGGTAGTTAGAGAAGTTGTGATGAGTTCTCAGGCTAGATTGCCTAACAGGCGAAATTGATCTTCATCGAGAAAATGTTTGGGAGGAGACGATGAATATTCGAGCCGATCAGTATATTACCGGGGATCCCGCTTTTGCAGTTGACCGGCATGGTTCAATTGTTCTTTGGAACAGCGCTGCGCAACAAACATTTGGCTACCCGAACGCCGAGGCAATGGGTAAAAAGTGCTGGGAGTTAATGTGCGGACATGATGTTAATGGTAACCGCTACTGTTTCGAACATTGCCCATTGATAGAGATGGCTTTTCTGCATGAACCAGTGCACGGGTTTCATACCTCTTTTGAAAACGCAGCTCACCAGCAAAAACCATATTCTGTCAGTTGCCTGACTGTTTTCGATGAACCCGGGGATGAGATGTTGCTGCACATTTGTCACCCTGAAAAAGTATCACCGGATGAAAATAGCGATCAGACCCCGCTTGATACCCAGCCGGATAAACTGTCACAACGCGAAATTGAGATTCTTGCGCTGTTGGCAGAAAAAGTGAAAACACAGGATATCGCGGGCAGGCTTTCTATCAGCATACGGACCGTACGTACCCACATTCAGCACCTGATGTATAAACTGCGGGTACACAAACGACATGACGCAATCCTGGCAGCAAAACGGCTTAATCTGATTTGAATGGTTTATTTTTAACCCGGGTACGATTGTGACGGGTTAACCAGCTAAGCCGGCAGTCTGCAGTTCAGTGATTTCAAAATCAGTCCGCCATTTCACAAACGGTCGTGCTATTGATTCTCGTACACTTTAGAATTCAGCCATGCGCCCTGAAGAATCAACCCGGATAACCGGATGGTTCCGAAGTGGCTTTTCCCACTCACTGACTACCAGGCGACATCAATAATATGCTTCCAAATATCGTTGCTTCACCAGAACTGGCCGCCGAGGGCAAACAAAAAATAGACTGGGTCCGCCGCAACATGCCGATTCTGCGACAGCTTGAAAGCGAGTTCCGGCAGCAACAGCCTTTCGCCGGCAAAAGAGTGTTGGTCTGCGTACACCTTGAAGCAAAAACCGCTTACCTGGCACTGGTCATGGCGGCAGGCGGCGCATCTGTTGCCGTCACCGGCAGTAACCCTGGCTCGACAAAGGATGATGTGGTTGCGGCACTCGACGCGCTGGGTCTGCACGTATACGCCAGGCATGGCGCGACGCTGGACGAGATGGAGGACCATATGAGTATGGCCCTCAATATCCGTCCCCACGTGGTGATAGATGATGGCGGCGACATTGTTGAGCTTTTGCATGGCAGTCGCAGTGAATTGTCGGCGGCTGTGCTTGGTGCGTGTGAGGAAACCACCACCGGTGTGTTACGGGCGCAGGACCGCGCCCGGGCAAATGAACTCGATTTTCCTGTCATGCTGATCAACGAGGCGCAATGTAAATACCTGTTTGACAATGTGCATGGAACCGGGCAGTCAGTGTGGGATGCATTAATGCGGTCAACCAACCTGGTGCTGGCAGGCAAAACCATTGCAATTGTTGGTTTTGGCTGGTGTGGCCGTGGCTGTGCTTTGAGGGCGGCAGGTCTGGGTGCCAAAGTCATTATCTGCGAAGTGGATGCAGTCAAAGCCGCTGATGCCGCCATGAACGGATACCAGGTGATGCCGTTGCTTGATGCCTGCCGGAAAGCAGATATCGTTCTGACCGTTACCGGTGTGTGCGACACCCTTGAGCGTGCACATTTCGAGGCCATGAAAGATGGTGTGCTCATCGCAAATGCCGGACATTTCCGCAATGAAATCAATGTCGATGCCCTGCAGGATTTCGCGGTTGAACATGCACCCATGCGTGACAACGTCGTAGGTTACAAGAGCCCATCGGGGGCCTGGTTATACCTGGTTGGGGATGGCAACATCGTCAACATCGCCTGTGCTGACGGCCATCCTGCAGAGATCATGGATACCAGCTTTGCCTTGCAGGCCCTGAGTGCGCGTTACCTGGTTGAGTTTCACGAAAAGCTTGAGAACGATGTTTACCACGTACCGGATGAAATTGACCAGCAGGTGGCGAAAATGAAGTTGGCCAGTATGCAAATTTGCATCGATGTGCCGAATGGGAAACAAAACACGCAGGGTGGGTAACTTGTTACGCACCATTAGGATTGAACCTCGGAAAGACGCGTGGGTAACAAGTTACCCACCCTACGTTTCTATTACGAGTTACGCACCCTACGTTCCCGCCACATGATGTCCGGACAGGATGGTCTTATCATTTTTGCTATGACTGTCCTTAATTATTTCTAACTTACCCCTTGTCATCGCCAGGTTAATCAAGGCTAACAAGGCTCCGCAAACCATCAAGCCGGAAGCAATATAGAAAGCCAGGTCCTCCTTACCGGTGATATCTTTAGCCATACCGGCAATACGCGGCAAGATGAGACCGCCAACACCCCAGGCCGTGAACATCACACCATAGTTAAGGCCAAATGATTTCAGACCAAAGTGATCCTTTGTAGCTGACGGAAAGAGTGCCAGGTTGGCGCCATAGCAGGCCCCGATCATCGTCACTGCAAACAGGAGAGCGATGGAATCGTCACCATAGAACAAGGGAATCAACACCACCCCAGCCTGTATCAGGAACGCGAAGAACAAGGTTAGTTGACGACCAATGATGTCCGATACAACACCAGCCAGCACGCGCCCACCGGCGTTACCAACAGCCAGGACCGCCACGGCAACAAATGCTGACGGTCCCAGTGCTGCCTTGGACATACTGGCAGCCGATCCAATAACCATTAAACCTGCCGCCGCACCAAACACATACATGGTCCAGAGCATCCAGAAATTTGATGTTCGGATCATCTGGCGCCAATTCA
>JASJFX010000125.1:0-6184 GCA_033791845.1 Lysobacterales bacterium
TTTGCAGCCATCAGTGCGGGTCACCCATTGCCCGGTTTTTCTTCGGCGACCCGTTCCATTCGATGTGTTTGATTGATTGTACCACCGCAGCGTTTAAGGAAGGGAGAGGGTCAGGAACCATCGATCCGGGCTTCTTATAGCGAGACACGCTAAATAAATATATCCGGCCCCTTATTTCTCATTGAAACGCAGCTTGCTTTCTTACCCGCTCAAGTGAGCCCCCTACTCTTTTTTTGATAGCCATTTTGTGATCGTGGAGTACAGCCTGTCCGGTTCTACGGGTTTGCCGATCAGTTCACCCATGCCAGCTTCAAGACAGGCTTTTTGGTCTTCTTTAAACACGTTAGCTGTCATTGCCAGTATCGGTATACTGCTGTTGAGGGCTGCAACACGGTTGCTGGAGTCTGCCATGGAGCGTATTCGGCGCGTGGCTTCCATACCGTCACATTCCGGCATTTGGATATCCATCAGTATCAGTTGGTAAGGATGAGCACTTACTTTATCAATCGCCACCAGACCGTTTTCTGCGGTATCCACGACCAAACCCGCGCGGGTCAGAAGCGCTACCGCTACTTCGCTGTTAATGGCGTTATCTTCGACCAGCAGTATGTGGGTGCCCTGGTGTTGGGCCTTTAAATAGGCCATGGTATTCACCTTGCCTCTTTCCAGTTTCGCTCCCTCAACCGGTTGACCACGCCCCAACCACACAGAAAACCAGAATGTACTACCTTTACCCTGCTTGCTTTCGGCCCCTGCGTCACCACCCATCAACTTGGCGAGACGTCGAGTAATAATCAATCCCAGACCCGTTCCGCCATATTTACGGGTTGTGGATGCATCGGCTTGCTCAAATGGTCGAAACAGTTCGTTCAGCTTTTCGGGCTTAATCCCGATCCCGGTATCCTGCACTTCGAAACGTATCAATAGTTTCTCTGCTTTCTCTTCCAGGGCCTCAGCTCGAATTTTAATCGTACCCTGTTCGGAAAACTTGACAGCATTACTGACATAGTTAAGCAGGGCCTGGCGCAAGCGGGTCAAATCCCCCGTCAGCCAGGCTGGCACATCACCGAACTCCACTTCCAGGTTCAAGCCCTTTGCACGAACTTGCTCCCATAAAAAGGAGTGCATATAGTTAAGTAGCGAGTCCGTGCTGAAATTTTCATTTTCCAGGATCATCTTGTCGGCTTCGATCTTGGAAATATCAAGAATATTGTTGATGATGGACAACAGATGTCCGGCGGAGCGGTCAATCTTTGACAGGCTTTCCGACTGTTCCGGGTATAAATTAGTTTGTTGCAGCAAGTGAGTGAGCCCGATAATCGCATTCATCGGGGTACGAATTTCATGACTCATATTGGCCAGAAAATCACTCTTAGCCTTGCTGGCAGTTTCGGCACGAAGCTGGGCTTCAACCAACTCGCTGGTGCGTTTATCTACCAGCTCTTCAAGATGATGGTAGTAGTTTTCAAGCTCTTGCGCGACACGCTTTTGTTCACTGATATCACTTTTGACACCGATGAAATGCGTGATAGTGCCGTCTTCCTGGCGTAATGGTGCTATTAGCGCTGATTCAATAAACTCACTGCCATCTTTGCGCAAGTTGATAAATTCGCCCTGCCAGTTTTGACCCTGGTTCATTGCGGTTTTAAGAGACTGGTAGCTTTGTGCCGGTGTTCTGCCGGATTGCAGAATACGGGGATTCATACCAATTAATTCATCCGACCTATAACCTGTCTGTTCAATAAAGGCATGGTTGATATATTCAATCTCCGAGTTGAGGTTGGTTATAACGATGCTGTCCGGACTTTGTTCCACTGCCTGCGCCAGTTTGCGGAGCTGGATATCGGTTCGCCGCCGTTGCACAATTCGCCAGACATCGTTGATGATCAACTGTGCCGTTTCAACATCCAGTTCACTGTATTCCTCGATTTTGTTTCCAACACCGGCCAGAGCAACGACTTTATCATTTTCGATAATACGCAGACTGATGACCCGCTGTAACTCCGGAATACCAACATGCAAAGGTATTTCGTCCTGATCGCTGTCTTTGTCATTGATAAGCAGAGGTTCATTCTGGGAAATATCGGCACAGGCAGCGATCACGTCAGGTTCTACAACCGGGCGATATTTTGCAAGTGTGCGTTTTGAGAAGGTGCTCGCTTCGATGCTTTGCTGATCATCACTTATAAAATGGAAATATGAGACCCGGCTGTCTGTAAGGCTCTCCACCATACGCAGCCCGCGCCGGATAAAAGCCTCTTCATCCATGGACGCAGCGGCAACCGGCAACTCGAGCAATGCTTGGGCACGACGGGCATGGAATTCGCTGAATTTCTCGTGTTGCTGGCGCTCGCTGATATCACGGGCGACGCCTAATACGCCAATGACGACTCCAGAATGGCCGTACATGGGTGCCCTGATGACCTCTGCCACCTCCTTGTGCCCGTCATCGGCATAGGTAATTTCCTCCTGTTTGACAGTGGGCCTGCCACTGGCCATCGCAAACCTGTCGTCATCCCGGACATTATCTGCCCACCTACTGGAAAAAAGATCATGATCTGTTTTTCCGGCTAAGTCAGACTCCTTGGTGCCTACCAATCGCTCGAATTCCCGATTACAGGTTAGGTACCTGCCGTCAGGATCTTTCAACCACATGGGATCAGGTAATGTATTGGTGACTGCGCGTAATAGTCCATCCCGGTCTCGCAAGGCTGTTTCGGTCACCTTGAAATCCGTGATATCCATAACCGTGCAGAGCAGGGATTGAGGTTCCCCCTTGTCATCGACAGTCACCTGGGCCCGCGTTTGAATCCAGCGATCCCTGCCATCTGGCAGCACAATGCGGTGATCAAATTCGACTCGTTCTTTTTCAGTAATCGCATGTTGCAATAGTCGATCCACCCGCTCACGGTCTTCGGGGTGGAGTGCCTTTTCGAATACAGTCTCGTCCGCTGGATGTCCGCCATCGGTGATTCCAAAAATATCGAGGAATTCAGCTGACAGGGTCAACGCATTTGAATTTAAATCCCGGCTGATAATCCCCAGCTTTGCAATGCTCTGGGCCAGCAACTGGTCAGCCTGGCTGAGCAGCAACTCAGGCTTCATGGTAGGTGGGTAATTCCGGTGTAAGTTTTTTGGCATGATGAACATATAACACGAGCCCCCTCTTAAACATAGCTCAAGTCATGTTGGATTTCCATTCCATGGTGCTGCGTGAACTTCTAGGCAGCCTGATCTTCCTCAAAATAGAACATGCTAATACCGGCAGTGATCTGTTCCTTGCTGATTAACTCCCGTTCATATTTTTCGATTAATTCTCCCGCTTCTTCATTCGACCTTAAGAGAAATTTCCGGGTCATCTCTCTTAATTTCCAGCGATCCTGCTTACTCAAACGAGTGGTCCAGCAGCCTCGCTGGAAAAAAGCACTGTGACCCTGGGAAGGAGCCTGTAAATTATGAGTGACTGTATCCAGCAGGTTACTCAAAACAGCTAAACCGACTTTCAGGCTGGCTGTTTCATCCGTTGATGCAAACGAGCTGTATTGTGTATCAAGCATCCGTACCTCTTCTCCCCCAGGCATAATTTCGATTGAATTGCTTTCTATCAAGTGCTGTAGAATTGTATCGACTACTGCTCTGCTGGTTGACGTTGAATCATTGACGAGGGACTCAAAACTGACATCCGGACCCCTGATCTTGAGTATCATCGGTTGTTTGGTTTTTTCGTCGGTGTACTTTGAGTCGTTGTCCCAGTAATCCAAAACACAAGTTTCAGGTACGAGTTCACTTAAAAATGCTGTGTCTTCATGGATCGGTGTGCTCAAAGCGATGTATGACCGGGCTTTCTTTATCATCCGGGTTTCAACATCCGCTAACAATGCGAGCTCTGCCAAAGCTACGTTTTGTTTCGGTCTTTCTTGTTTCAGTTTCGCTTCAGCTTCTTCAACAAAAATAATCTGGATCATCTCCTGAATTTTTTTCAGAGATATCCTTCCAATTAATAAGCGAATCAGCTTTCGGAAAACCAGTTCAAATGCGTGAATTACTACTGAAACTTCCCGCAAGGCAGGATCTTTAATCATGGCCATCTATCATTCCCCTTGTATATCTTTCGAACACTTCCCATATGTTCCATACATTAGCAGACCTCTTTGAGTTTGGAGATTAGGTCCGCACTAAAGCGTTATCCAAGAATCAAAAACTATCCGCTCTCACATTTCCCCATAAATCAAGGATAAGGTAGTAACTTAATCACCTCAGTTTCCCCCTATACCCCTAAAGATACCACAAAATTACCCAACTTGGCTAAATGATTCACAGATTCAGTAAGTTGGCAGGCCGAATTTTGCCATAAACTTGCAAGCCACTCGCAAAAAAATAGCTAGTACCTTTCTGACTGCCTTTGGACCCTCACCAAGAGTATATGTGATGATAGTCGCAACAGGTGGCGGAAGTTTTAGTATTTCGGCATTTATCCCTTTTGCACTTGTAACTTTGCCCTATATTGAACGTATAATCCCGCCTTCTACCCGTTGAGCACTTCCATTTACAGCGCCGTTTAACGCCAAAAACACCACCGAATGTGCAACCTCCTTCACATCGACAAAACGTTGCAGCAGTGAAGTTGGCTCGTGCTCGGCAAAATAATTGTCGATTAATTCTTGTGGCGGTTTGCCTTCCTCGGCAGCGAGGCCATCAAAATACTTTTCAACGCCTTCGGTCCAGGTCGGGCCCGGCAGCACCGAGTTGACGGTTACCCGGGTACCCTTGCTCAGTTCGGCCATGCCGCGGGAGAGAGAAACAAGGGAGGTTTTTGTCATCGAATAATGGATCATCTGTGGCAAGGGTTTAATGGCCGCCTCGCTCGATACATTAATGATCCGGCCATAATTTTGTTCTAACATCGAAGGCAATAGCGCCCTGCAAAGCCTCACCACGCTCATTACATTGACCTGAAAATATCTAAGCCATTCTTCATCATCGATATTAAAAAACTCTTCAACACCAAAAATTCCAGCGTTGTTGACCAGTACCTCTACCGGGCCCAATGCGGCCAACTGCCCAAGCACGCTGTCACAGCCATCAGTAGTGCCCAGGTCACCATCAACACATGCAAATGCACCAATCGATTCCTTCACACTTTCAAGTTCAGCGCGATTGCGACCGTGTATCACTACCCGTGCATTTTTATCAATGAATGCCTCGGCAATGGCCTTGCCTATACCTTTGCTCGAGCCTGTGACCAGGATGAGTTTGTTGCTTAGATCAGACATGTATTGTTCCTTGAAAATGTGGTGACGGAGACATTCTACTCACTAAAGACAGTTGCGGTGTCACTCATAAGCATTTATAACCAGTACGCTGGACATCTTCACAGGCAATGAGTGTGTTGTTCTTGTATGTTGCTCACATCATTTCAAACAAGGGAATTTTATCAGGTGAAAAAGTTAGCTTTGATCTTCGGCGGGCTCATTGCAGTCGCACTGCTTGTTGGTTTTTTATACAGGGACCTGGTGATGTTGATGGTGTTCAAGACCTTCGTTAAGCCGGCGACGACATTTGCCGAAACGGTGGCGCCACCGGCACCGGATTATTCCAACCTGGAACACTGGGCTGCTTTACCGGATCGCGAGGATGCCGCCGACTTCACACCGGAAGGAATCAGCGACGGTCAGGCCGACGCCGCTGTGGACGTGTTCTTTGTGCACCCGACCACTTTTCTGAGCAGCACCGGCTGGAATGCGCCGATGGGCGACCTGGCCTCCGGTAACTGGGTCGATGATGCGGTAATGCCCGGTCAGGCGAGTGCCTTCAACGGCTCGGCCCGTGTATACGCCCCGCGTTACCGGCAGGCCCAGATCTATGCATTTTTAGCACTCGAGGACGGCGGCAATGATGCCCTGGAACTGGCCTATACCGATATCGAAGCCGCATTCGAATACTACCTGGCCCAATACAACAATGACCGGCCGTTTATCATCGCCGGTCACAGCCAGGGCGCCCTGCACGTACGCTGGCTGCTGGAACGCAAGATCAGCGGCACGCAACTGCGCGAGCAGATGGTAGCCACGTATCCGGTCGGGTATCCCATGGGTGTTACTGAGCTGGCGGAGACGATTCCCGACATACCCGTGTGTGAGTCCGCCGCCCAGACCGGCTGTCTTTTGACCTGGAATACCATCGG